>CAIYOV010000396.1 GCA_903927935.1 uncultured Bacteroidota bacterium
ACCAAAGCCGAACGAGTTGGACAAAAATACATCAATATTTTTCTCTTTAACGGTTTTGGCAATATTCAATTTGGCGGAAAACTCATCAGGATTTTCGAAATTGATGTTTGGTGCCACAAAATTATGTTGCATCATCAACAGCGAATAAACAATCTCACTGGCACCCGCCATCCAGCATTCGTGACCGGTCATTGATTTGGTGGAACTAACCAGTGGCTGATAAGCACCAAACACTGCTGCTATGGCCTGGGCTTCGCTGGCATCGCCCTGCGGAGTGGATGTGGCGTGTGCATTAATGTAATCAATCTCATCGGGATTTACATCGGCATCTTTCAGACTCATCATCAGGGAACGCACCGGTCCGTCAACAGTGGGGTTTGAAATATGTCCGCCATTGGAAGAGAATCCGTAACCGATTACTTCGCCCAGAATATTGGCTCCGCGTTTTTGCGCGCTCTCAAGAGATTCAATAATTACTGTTGCTGCACCCCCGCTTGGAATCAAGCCATCTCTGTCTCTATCAAACGGACGGGAAGCTTTTGCCGGTTCGCCTTCGCGGGTAGAAAAAGCTGCTAGTGCATCGAAAGTTCCCATCGAAAAAATATTCAACTCCTGCGCACCACCGCAAACCACTCTATCCTGATACCCATGACGAATAAGAAAATAACCAAGACCAATAGAATGTGAACCGCTGGCACACGCGGCACTCACGGTAAAGTTGATTCCTTTCAACTTGAAGATAGTGGCCAGGTTCATGTTCACTGTGCTGTTCATGGTTTGGAATACCGCACCGCTTCCGGCAAACTGCGTATTCTTCTTCTCGCGCATAATATCGGTTGATTCTACCACCGCCTGTGCAGTGCTATCGTTGCCGTAAATTATTCCTGTTTCATGATGATCGAGAAATTCCTGATCCATCTTTGCCTGCTGCAATGCCTGCAAAGTGGCCATGTAAGCATACTCCCCAGGCTCTGACAGCATCACCCGAGAACGCCTGTCGAGCAGGCTCTTGAGCTGCGGTTTTTCGCAAACACCAGTTAAGCCCGACCGGTAGCCAAACTCTTTGCGCGCAGGATCAAGAATAATTCCCGACCTGCCATAAAAAAGCGAGTCGCGCACCTCCTCTAAGTTTTTGCCGATACAAGACCAGATTCCGATACCAGTTATTACTACACGGTTCATGGGTCAATAATAAAGTTTTGATAGTTTTATTACAACAACAGTGACAAAGTTCAGTAAGAAGAAACCGAAATCGGGTTAAAAATTATATTCGGGGAACTTCTCAGTAAACTCATCGGCTTTAAAAGCAGGATTCACCGACAGATTGTAGAAAGAGTACCGTTCAAAAACGCCCTTATCATCACTCACCTCCTGAAAAATAGGGAAATTGTTTTCCTTATCGACATACATCACTGTTTTCTTAGAGTAAGACGTTGGAATTTTTACGGTTCTTCCTCCTAAATCCTCTTCAAAATTTTTCACTCCGCTCAACTCAACCATGTAGTATTCGGGAACCAAAAATTTCAAAGCAATGTTATACATGTTCTCCCCTTTCTTAGCAGTATAAGTGGTGTACGTCCAGGTAGGGTCTTCAATCACCAGTTTATAGCAGCTTTTGTTATTCCAGGTTACATCGCCCACGTATTTGAACACTTCTTCAAACTTTCCCTTTTCATCAGCCTTCTTTACACCTGATTCAACAATTCGGCCTACGATAGCAAATCCGGAAGAAAGCATAGTATGATGCTGGTCTTTTGTAAGCAAGCCACTGAATGGATTCAATTTAAGCGTTGGCAAATACTTACCCGGATTTACCAATGCTTTGCCTCCTCTCTCTGCCTGCACATACAAAATTTCGGTTCCCTTGTTTGGGTCTTCTTCCATTTTCATGTAAAGTTTTTGGGGAGCAATATTTATTTTGGTCAATATCAATCCTCCGCGCAAACCTTTAATGCCTACAATCCGCTCTTCACTTCTCATGCTGTAACTGCAGCCTTTATGGGCGGCAATGGCTGCCAGCATTTTGTTGACTACCACGCGCGTTGGACTTTCGGGGGCCGGTGCCGCAGAAAAATTAAAGAAAGAAATAGTAGCCAGAACAAGAAGGAGAAGAATGCTTTTTTTCATTAGTCAGATTTATTTAGGTGTGTTTGTTATTCTAAAAACAATGCCAAACAATTAAAGGGTGATCCCTAATTTTTTGTAAACAAAACTCATAATCCAGGCAGGGCCTATCAACAGAAACTGCACATCTCTTAAAAAGGAAGGTTTCTTGCCTTCAAGATGATGACCATAAAACTGCGCTATCCAGGCCAACACAAAAATGACAATGGATACCAGCCACACCAGAAGACCGGCAGCATTTATGGCATAGCATACCATCATACACACAGCCGAAAAGAGCAACATGCCTATCCACAAGGTGCGCGACAGGGTAAAGTAGTAAATCATAACCGCCACCAGCATAACTATGGCAAAGTTAAAGTTCATGGTTTCGGTAATTTTAAAAGGAAGTTCTAAACTGTAGAACAAACCTACCACGCTGAAAAAAATAAGCGGCACACATATCCAGTGGATAAGCTTGTTGGTAGCGTTTTGATGGCTTGCTCCGTATTCATCGAGCAGCGATTGGATTTTTGACATGCCTGGGTTTATAAGGGCGCAAAAATAAATTTTGTGAGCAGATAATGGAATGAAAGAATAAAGGCACTTCTATAAAAGCCACTACCCCTCAGCAAATGAACGCGCATAACAAAAAAGCGGAACGCATAGAAATCCTTCGGCAGATAATATATGCTTACAGATACAGAATAGAGTAACCTGTGTAACGCTTTCTGCTGTTAAATCAAGGGCATGTTAAAAACAAACCTGAAAAACAACAAAGCAATGCCCGCCTTTTGGTTGACTACTCTGCCGTAGTAGGGTCTATAATGGATGTTACCCTGCTCACCGAATTTGCAGGAAAACCTCCCTGCTTGGCGTGTTCACGCACCATTTCTTCGTTAGGGGCATTGTAAATGCAATAGATTTTATTGTCGGTTACATAGCTGTGCACCCACTGGATCTGTGGACCCATGTTGCTCAACACACCACAGGAGGTTTGTGAAATTGCTTTTAGCTGCTCGGCAGATAGTTTCCCGGCACCGGGTATTTCGCGCTCAATTACGTATTTGGGCATTGGGGTTTGTTTTTGTTGTTCGAATATAGAAAATTGAAATAAATAAACCGCCCGATGATTTTTTTTGCGTCAGTTTGGATAAGAAGAGCCACCACCTCCGTCACTTAATGACACCTCTGCAAATAGTTGCCGAGCCGCAACACTCAGGTGCCTTACAATAACACCGAGATGCCTATCGATAACACGCACATGCCTTCCAATAACATGTAATTGCCCAGCGCTAACACTGAGTTACCTATCGATAACACGCTGTTGCCTAGTTATATCACGCAATTGCCGAGTAATAACACGCTGTTGCCTTGCTCTGACACGCAATTACCTACCACTAACACGCAGCTTTCAGGTAAGGTGATGTCGGGTAAAACGGTTTTATAGCCGTTTGGTTACTCAATCACCACTTTTTGGTAGAGGGGCTTTTTATCGCCCGTAAGCTGAAGCAAGTAAACACCGGCCGCCAGATTACTGACCGAAACCCAGTACTCGAGCCTGGCACTGAGCGGCAATACCTGTTCGCTGTAAACCAACTGCCCCAGGATGCTGAAGAGTTTCAGATGAACCGCGCTACCGGTTTTTAGTTCGGCCGTCAGGGTAAACGTTCCGTTGCTGGGGTTGGGATGTATGCTTATGCGATTGCTTAACTCAATACCCTCTATACCGGTGGACAGCACGTTGATGTAATTGGGGATTGTCAGGGTATTGTTGCCGCAGGCATTGGTGGTTTTTAAAGTAACTGCATACACCCCGCTGCCCGTGTAAGTAACGCTGGGGTTCTGCAGCACCGAGCCGGCAGGGTTGCCTCCGGGGAAAGTCCATTCCCACTGCAGCGGAGTGTTGACCGAGGCATCGGTAAAGCTGACCGTAAGCGGTGCAAAGCCCGACAGTTGCGAAGCATTAAAATCGGATGCCGGAGCCATACACGGCACCGCCCCGCTTTGGGTAACGACCAGTGTAGCGCCCTGCACGGTAACGGTGCAGCTGCGCGGTGTGCTCAGTGTATTTTGCTGAACGGTAAACACCAGCACCGAACTTCCGCTGCCGGTGGTGTTTACAAAGCTGAGCCAGTTACAGCTTTCGGCAATGCCCCAGGCGCAACCGGTACCGGTGATCAGGTTCATAAAGTAAACAGCGGTATCGGCCGGAACGGTCATGGCCGAAGAATCGAGCACATAGGCACAGGCCGGTGTAACCGAAACCGAAACCTGGTCGGTGGCAGTGCATCCTTTCAAATCGGTAGCTATCAGCACGTAGCTGCTGTTACCGGTGGGGTTCGCATAAGGATTGGCGGCACCGGTGTTATCTAAACCGGTGGCGGGGCTCCACAAATAAGTATAAGGCGGTGTGCCTCCGCTGGCGGTTGGATTGCCGCCAAGCAAAGCAGAATCGCCTACGTAGATGGTGGTGTTGGCGCCTGCATCAATCAGCATAGCCGGGTTTTGAATCAGCATTACCGTAGTGGAAGAACTGACGCTGCAGCCGCCCGGATTGGTTACGGTTACCGCATAGGCTCCCGCCACCGAAGCCGAAACGGTTTGGGTAGTACCGGTAAACCCATTCGGGCCCGACCAGGTATAAGCGGTACCCGCAGTAGCCGATAAAGTAACCGAAGCATCAGGGCATATTTCGGGAGTAGCCGGAGTAATAACAGCCGTAACCTGACCGGATACAATCACGGTAGCCGAAACCGTAACGCTGCAATTGCCGTTGCTGGCAGTTACGGTATAAGTAGTAGTATTAGGTGGATTGGCTGTAACCGTTTGACCGGTGGTGGCGCTTAACCCGGTAGCCGGTGACCAGCTGTAATTCTGTGCGTTGCCGTTGGCGTATATCGGAATGCCGTTGCCTCCCAAACAAATAGAAGCCGTGTTCGGATTAATGGAAACAAAGGGGAATTGAGTAACGCTTACCGTGCTGCCTGCCGTTGCACTGCTGTTGCATCCGGTATTGCTGACGGTTACGGTATAGGTAGTATTGGCACCCGGGCTTACCGTAACAGAGGAGGTAAGGGCACCGGTGCTCCATATAAAATTATTTCCACCGGTGGCGGTGAGAGTAGTACCGGTACCGCTGCAAACAGAAACAGAAGAAGGTGATACCGCGGCCGTAGGAATAGCCACTACGTTCACGGTTCTGCTGGCAGTGGCCGAGCAGGTGTTGGCGGTTACGGTAACCGTATAAGTGGTATTGGCAGCAGGGCTTACATTGATAGCGGCAGAAGATGCACCGGTGCTCCACGAATAACTTCCGCCACCGGTGGCGGTGAGTGTGGCACTGCTGTCGTTGCAGATAGAAACCGAAGCAGGGCTAATACCGGCTGCGGGTGACTGGTTAACGGTCACGGTACTGCTTGCCGTAGCCGTGCATCCGCCCGAAGTAACGGTAACCGTGTAAGTTGTATTTCCGGCAGGGCTTACGTTAACCGTAGCGGTACCGGCACCGGTGTTCCAGGCATAGGTTCCTCCACCGGTGGCGGTAAGCGCGGTACTGCTGCCGCTACATATAGTTAAAGCCGAAGGCGTAATACCGGCTGTTGGCGGAGTGCAACCCGTATGCGTTACACAGATATCGAAGGTGGGCGAACTTGGGGTGCTACCGCTGTAGTTGTATTCGAAAATGCGGATGTAATACGTATTACCGATGGTCAGGTTGTTCCAGGTATTGCTGACCATAGCGGGTGTACCCGCAGGGTCGTAACAACCAAGTGCGGTGTTATAAGCACAGGCTGTTCGAAGTTCCATCACCGCATCAAAATCGCTGGCGTAGTTCGACAGGGTAACGGTATGGCTGGTGGCCTGCGCTACGAACGAATAATACACATCGCGGTCATCGGGCGAAGTGCAGGTGCAGCCCGCGCACTGGTTAGCCCCGTACGAACCGGTGGCACAGGCTACCGTGCCGGTCAGGCAGGTACCGTTAGAGGTAATAGCCGTGCCCGGACAGTTATCGTTAACCGGTGCAGTGCAGGGCACCGTACCTATCATATTATTAAAGTCGGTTACCGTGCCATTAAACACATCTAAATCAACCGAACCGCTGATGCCAGAAACAGTTCCCGTCCAAGAGTATTGTTTAAAGGCCCAGGTAGTCCACACCCCGATATTCGAAGGCGGAGTTGTGGCGCTGGTGCCGGGGTTGGCAATCCAGAGTTTATACCCGTTCAGCGAACTGTTCAGGTAAGCGGCAATAGATGGCGAAGTATAAATAACCGGTGCAATGCCGGTAGCATTCTGCACGGTGCTCATCCAGGTTTGCGCCCAGGCCGTTAAAGCCACACTGCTGAAATAACTGGTCAGGGCCGTTCCGCTTGGGGGATCCTCTAAATCCAGAGCCGGTGGCAGACGGTTGGTGCCAATGCTCGACCCCGCCACGCTCAGATAGTAATTGGCTTCGTTTACGGCTGTGTTGGTTTCGGGCCGTGCAAAATGATAAGAGCCCATAATAACACCGGCACTGCTACCGTTGGTTAAATATGTGCTGTAGCTGGGGTCGGTATAACTAACTCCCTCGGTCGCTTTAATGTAGGCAAATGTTTTACCGGCCGCGCTCACCTGCGCCCAGTTAATGGTGCCCTGATAATGCGATACATCAATACCCAGAATGGTCTGTGCGAGCAATACTTTACCAGCAATCATCAGCAGGATAAAGAGGAGATGCTTTTTCATGGGGAAATGAACCGCTGCGGTGTTTAGTCAGTAAATTTAAAAGTCGATAATAACTGCCTGAACTTAGCCACCTCCGTCCCTTCCGGTACCGGAGTCCTGAACTGCATTTCTATTCCACCGGTTTGCTGTTTATCTAAAAAGTCGACTACTATTAAGCGCACAGGCGGGTTCAATGGCTTGCCTCTTCCGTCTTTATCAAGGATAGTGTTGGCTTCAATGGCTTTATGGCCTACTACTTCTGTCTGTTTACCACCGGTGGCATACCAGCCCTGCTTAGCGGCCAGTTGCGAAACCGCATACCGGTACAGCTCTGCTCCCTTAGGCGCTAAATGATATTCTACCGAAAGGGTAGTGGGCGAAAGGCTGTCGCTGAAATTAACGGTGACCACCGTAGGGGCTCCCGAAAGGTTAACCGCCTCTTCCTCTATACCGTTTTGAAACCAGTTAGCGGGATAGGGAAAACTAAAGCCTAGTTTGTGATTGGTGTAAGTCTTTTCCTGGGGTAACATCCGGCTTAAC
>CAIYOV010000397.1 GCA_903927935.1 uncultured Bacteroidota bacterium
CTATGGCTTTAAAATGAAACAGTTTTGCCGCATCAGCCGTGGCATAAATATGATTGGAATAAGGTCCGCCAAATGTGAGCAGCGTATTATGTTTGTTCTGTCGGGCTTCATACAAATTGTATTTAAGCTTACGCCACTTGTTGCCCTGCACATGCTTGTGAATTAAATCATCGCGTTTAATGTAAAACGTAATTTTTTTTTCATTAAACAGTTCATCTTCCAGCTTTTGAAGAGGTGATTCTTTGAAAGGATTTACCATCAGAATTTCTTCAACTCGCGGTAAACACGATTAATAGGAAGACCAACCACATTGAAATAGTCGCCTTCAAACCGGTTGATGGCAACTGCTCCTATCCATTCCTGACAGGCATAGGAACCTGCTTTGTCGAAGGGCTTGTAATTATCTACGTAAAACTCTATTTCCTCCTTGCTTAGCTTGTTGAAATAAACTTTTGTTGTTTCAGAAAAGACCAATTCTTTTTCTCTTGAAAGAATACAGACACCGGTTATCACTTCGTGCATTTGTCCGCTTAAAGCACTAAGCATCTCGATGGCATGTTCACGGTCATTCGGCTTTTCGTAAATTTTACCGTTCAGAATAACAATCGTGTCGGCTCCAATCACAATCACCCGGTCAGAAATGTCATCAATAAAAGAATGCGCTTTCTTCTTTGCCAGAAAAGCAGGAATCAGGTCTGCAGCTAAATCTCGCGGATGTGACTCATCTACGTTCTTTGAGTCAACCGTAAATTCAAAACCCGCCATGGTCATTAGTTCTTTTCTGCGTGGAGAGTTAGAAGCCAGAATAATTTTTCGGAGCATAAGGAACTAAGCAGCAGGGTGAAGATTGAACAAATAAAATGCAGGAATAGACAGAATGCCCAGCAGCATGATAATTTTAAGCAGTAGGCTGATGCGTGTGTATTGCTTTTTTTCTTTGGCAAGAACCACCAAAACAATAGCTACCATAACAGGTAGCACAACTGCAACACTTAAGTATACAAACTCTTTAGTGGCATGCGCAGCAATAAACCCGTTCATGAAAAATGCAAGCCCCGACAGCAGCGAAACCAAAACAACAATAACCGAAATCTTTGCAACAGTTTCGCCAAACTGAACGGCAAGGGTATTGATGTTATACTCTGCATCTCCTTCCTTATCTTCAATATCCTTCACAATCTCGCGGGCTAAACTGGTGAGGAAAGCAAACCCTCCGTAAAACAGAACCTGCCACAACAACAAATCGAGCACATACTTTGACCCCTCGAAATAAATGGTGTTCATAAAATTCACCTCGAACAACATCAACAGCACAAACACGAACCCGCTTAATGCCGATACCAGAATATTTCCTACTAATGGCATCTTTTTCAGAAAGGCCGAATACAAATACAACATCAGCGTGCAGATGATGTAGATATAACCAATCTTAAAATAGTTGGCTTTATAACCCAGATAAAAACCAAGACCGATTCCTGCAAAAGCAAAAATAGCGTGAAGGTACATCGCTGTATCCAGCGAGTAGGCTCCCTGCGCTAAGGGGCGCTCCGGTTTAAATTCTCTATCCAATTCAAAATCGAAATAATCGTTGATGATGTTTCCTGCTGCAGCTATGCAAAGAATAGAGAGCACAAACAACACAAACTCTACAGTAGTAAACGGAAGCAGACCGGTAAACAGTTTGTAATGGTGTGCCGGAACAAGAATAAGGTAATAGAAAAGCGAAACGCTTAACGCGATGATAAAAAGGTTAACCGCCCGTATAAGTTTAAAGAAAGAAGCAATTGAGTTCATGGAGTGTTTTAACTATAACGCGAAAACAATTTAATTATGATTTTGGCTTACTGAAGCAATGATGCTTTGGGTAAGTATCTCGTAAATCTTTTGCAGCCGCGCATCATCGGCAAGCAGCATCAGGTGTTTTTCTATGGTCTGCATATCGCCTCTTGCAGCCGGACCGGTTTGCAGTTCTGCCGGAGAGTTCTGTTGCAGGTTTTCGATAGAGCGGTAGATGAGCGGCTTTAAAATATCAAACGGTAAACCGTGACCCAGCAAAATTGATTCGGAAACTCCGTAAATATGGTTGGTGAAATTATTGGCAAACACAGCCGCAACATGAATCCACTTGCGTTGTTCTTCATCAACCCGGTGAACGTTTTGCGAAATGGTTTTTGCCAATGCTTCGAGTTTGTCAACCGTTGCTTCATCACTTCCTTCTATCAGAACCGGCACATTCTTAAAATCAACTTTCGAATGTTTCTTCATGGTTTGCAGCGGATAGAAGATACCCGTTTTAGATGAAGCCGCTTTCAATAAGTCTTTTGAGTTGGTGCCCGAAGTATGCGCCACAATCTTATCACCCAGTTTCAGTTGTTCCGCTATTTCTGCAATCACATCATCTTTCACCGCCATGATATACACTTCGGCATCCAGTAAATCAGAAACATCGGAAGTAAACGAAGCGGCAACGGTGTGCGCCAGTTCTTTTCCCGCATCATCACTGCGGTTGTATATCTGAACAATTTCGTGTCCTGCCTTTTTAAAAGCCAATGCCAGATTGGTAGCTACATTACCAGCACCGATGATGGAAATTTTCATGGTCATAATGTTATAGCAAGAAAACTAAGCGCCAAGGGCTTTCTCTAACGCACCTTCATAAATATCCTGAAACCCGCTGGCTACTCCCCACTTTTCTTTATCTACATAAATAAGAGCCGAAGTAACCACACCAATACAGCTAAAGTCAACATCCAGTTCACTCACCAGATTCAGGAACTCATCTTCCTTGCTGCCCTTTACGGTAACCACTACACGGCTTTGCGCTTCGCCAAACAGGAAAGCATCTTTGCGCATATCGGGGTCGGTTTCAATTTCGAAACCTTTCTTACCGGCCATAGCACTTTCTAAAAGCGTGATGAACAAACCGCCTTCTGAAATATCGTGTGCCGATAAAATAACCTGCTCGTAAATCAATTTCTTAACCGCATTCTGCACTTTTACTTCGGTAGCTAAATCGAAATACGGAGCCGGTGAACTGGTCAACTCATGGTAATTCACCAAGTATTCCGATGATGAAATATCATTCTTCATTTCGCCAATTACATAAATCTTATCGCCACTCTTTTTAAAGTCGAGGGTAGTTACCAGTTCCTTATCTTCTACCAGGCCAATCATACCAATAGTTGGTGTCGGGAACACCGCGCCACCGTCAGTGGATTGATTATAGAACGAAACGTTGCCACCGGTTACCGGTGTGCCGAGTGCTTCGCAGGCAAGGCTCATTCCTTTAATTGAGTTTACAAACTGCCAGTAAACTTCGGGCAGGTAAGGGTTACCAAAGTTCAGACAGTTGGTTACAGCGCTTGGCTCGCCACCGCTGCAAACAATGTTGCGGGCTGCTTCGCACACGGCTATCTGCGCGCCTGCTAATGGGTCGGCCCAAACGTAACGGGCGTTGCAGTCAACGGTTACGGCTAAATGTTTTGAGCTATCGTGAATGCGCACAATAGCCGCATCGCTCGGGCGATTAGTGGAAGCATTGGCAATACCCACCATACTATCATATTGCTGATACACCCAACGCTTAGAGGCAATGTTTAAGCGACCCGAAATAAACTCCGCTACCTTTTTGTAGTTGTCCGGTTGTTCTACTGAATCGATATTGAATTTCTTGTTCTCGGCAAAATACGTTGCCTCTTTGTATTCTCTGTCGTAAACCGGTGCGCCTCCTCCAAGCACTAAACTTTCTGCGGGCACATCGGCTACTAATTCGCTGCCCATAAAGTATTGCAGACGGTCGCCTTCGGTTACTTCGCCAATAATAGCGCAGTGCAAATCCCATTTCTCGAAAACCGCTTCTACTTCTTTCTCCATTCCCTTCTTTACCACAATCAACATGCGCTCTTGCGATTCTGATAAAAGAATCTCCCACGGCTTCATGTTCTGCTGACGCGTTGGAACTTTATCTAACCACACTTTCATTCCGCTTTTTCCTTTCGCGCTCATCTCGCTGGTTGAGCAGGTAATGCCCGCTGCACCCATATCCTGCATGCCCACTACGGCACCGGTCTTGATAACTTCCAGCGAAGCTTCTAACAACAGTTTTTCCTGAAAAGGGTCGCCTACCTGCACTGCGGGTAAATCTTTCGCGCTGTCTTCGGTTATGTCTTTGCTGGCAAATGCCGCTCCGTGTATACCGTCTTTACCGGTCGATGAACCAACAATGTAAACCGGATTGCCCACGCCTTCCGAAATAGCCGAAACCGTTTCGCCAATCTTTACAATGCCCACGCTCATAGCGTTCACCAGCGGGTTGGTGGTGTAAACAGGGTCGAAGTAAACTTCACCGGCTACAGTTGGCACACCAAAAGCATTGCCGTAATCGCCAATACCTTTTACCACACCGCGCAGCAAATATTTGGTGCGGTCGTTTTCTAAGTTTCCGAAGCGCAGCGAGTTGAGCTGACAGATAGGCCGCGCGCCCATGGTAAAAATATCGCGGTTAATGCCACCCACACCGGTGGCTGCTCCCTGATACGGCTCTAATGCCGAAGGGTGATTGTGCGATTCTATTTTAAAGGCACAGGCCAACCCGTCACCTAAATCAACCAGGCCTGCGTTCTCCTCTCCTGCTTCTACCAGTAAATGTTTGCCTTTTTTAGGCAGTGTTTTTAACCACTTAATACTGTTTTTGTAACTGCAGTGTTCGCTCCACATTACACTGTAAATACTCAGCTCGTTAAAGTTGGGGGTGCGCCCGAGTACTTGTTTTATTTTTTCGAATTCTTCTTCGCGTAATCCTAATGCTTTGGCTTGTTCTACGGTTGCTGTTTCAAGGTGTGCGGCTGAGCTCATGTTTGCTATATGGTTTTATGCGCCAAAAATAGATTTAATAAGGTGACGAGAAAGGGGTGTGGAAAAAGAAAGAGTTAAGAATTATCGCGTTCCCCGCTCAAAGCAGCGTGTCGGGTTATCCGTTCCAATCTTTTTTGCTGTTGCATGTAATTCCCCTCCTTGTTTTTAAGGAGGGGTGCCCGTTTCGGGTGGGGTGGTTCTTCCGTGTTAAAGCAAAAAAGGATTTCCACTACTACCCCTAACGCAAACCACCTCAGAAAATCTGACAGGCATTTATTTCCTGTATCTCCTTAGTTTCTTTTCTTTCTCCAGCAGTACGGCAAAGGTATTATCCTTTAAAGTGGCAACGGTCTGCTCGCGGATAACGCGAAATACCTCGCGGATAGGGCAGGTAATTTCGTCAATGCATTCTTCACAGGGTTCGTAGTAACGGTGAGCCACACAGGGCACCAGTGCAATAGCTCCATCAAAAATGCGCATGACCTCTGCCATATTTATTTCATCGGCAGGTTTCAGTAAAAAGTAACCGCCCCCTTTACCCTTTTTACTTCCGAGTATTCCGGCTTTCCTCAAATCGAGTAGTATGGCTTCGAGAAATTTTTTAGGAATACGCTCTTCGGTTGAAATTTCTTCAATCAAAACCGGTTTCATTTTTTCCTGTTTGGCTAAATAGATGAGCGCCTTAATAGCGTACTTTGATTTTTTGGTAATCATAGAATCAAAAATAAACTGTTGCAGGATATTTTGTAGTAATAATCATCTGTATAATCTATTATTATAGTAGGGTAATAATATATTTGCGCGCATAACTTATGTTATGAAGCAGTATATTACCAATACAAAAGGAGTTTATATAATCTACTTTATTACTCTATTTATGTTGTGGAGTAAAGATGCATTCTGCGGTTCAAAACAGGTCGCCACACAGGCACTTACCTGGACCCGCCTTACTAATACTCTTCAAATAGATTCGCATTGGTCTGTTTACAGCGAAGCAGACAGCCGCATTTTCGATAGCCCCGCAAAAGAAAACCAGGTGCTCCTGCGCCTGATGGCGCGTTACGGTTTTAAACAGGGTGTTACTCTTGGCGCTGGTGTGGTTGGCTCTTTCAATTTTCCAAGCAACCCCGATGCCAGTGTATTTTTAATGACTCCCGAACTGCGCGCCTGTGTGGATGTAACTATCCAAAACCGTTATGGAATAATAACACTGAACCACCGCAATGTTTTCGAAAACCGTTTCGTCCATAATGCGTCTTCCACCGAACTGCAAGCAGGGTATAAATATATTTTCCGCTACCGTTACAGGTTGCAGGCCGAGTTCCAGTTATGGAAAAAGAACACACACATTTTGAAGCTTATTCTTTCGGATGAAATGATGTTGCAGATGGGCAAGAGTATTGTTTACAATGTATTTGACCAGAACCGGGCTTATGCCGCTTTGTATTATGAGCCATTTAAATGGCTCGGTTTCGAAGCAGGTTATCTGCATCAATTTCAACAGCGAAGCACCGGTATCGATTTTTACAGCCGTCAAATCTTCCGCTTTAGCATTCACACCAAAATATTTCTTAAACATAAAAATTGATTATGGAAAAAATGCTTCGTCTTCGCTTTATCGGTGCTGCCATTGTGGTGCTCAAAATTGCATTGGTCACTTTTATTGTTGCAAAACTCATTGCAGCGCATGGTGTAGGCTATGAAGTTGCTTTCGACCTGAGTTTTGTATTTTTTATAGTGGCAGGTTTTATTGCCCAAATGATTGATGGCGCATTGGGCATGGCTTACGGTGTAAGCTGCAGTTCGTTGCTCATGGGCTTCGGTTTAAGTCCGGTGGCCGCTTCGGCCAGTGTTCATACATCCGAAGTTTTTACTACCGGTGTTTCGGGTTTGTCTCACTTGGTCATGAAAAATATTGATAAAAAACTTTTTCTGCGGCTGGTAATAACTGGTGTTGTTGGTTCCATGCTTGGAGCTTTTCTTATTTCAAAAGTATTTGACGGCAAAGTGGTAAAGCCATTTGTTTCGGCCTACCTGCTTGTTCTTGGCATTGTAATACTTGTAAAAGCGTTCCGCAAAAAGAAAGAGTATGAAGAAATAAAGTATATACCTGCGCTTGGCTTTGCCGGTGGATTTATGGACGCAGTAGGCGGTGGCGGCTGGGGTCCTATTGTTACTTCTAACCTGATACATAAAGGACATACTCCGCAAACAGCTATTGGCACGGTTAATACGGCTGAGTTTTTTGTCACCTTTTTCAGCACCGGTGTTTTTTTATTCTTCACACCCATTCAATATTGGCAGGCTATTCTGGGGCTTATTATTGGCGGAGTAATTGCTGCACCGCTAGGTGCTATTGTTATTAAATATATCCCTGTAAAAACCATGACCATTATGGTCGGCCTGCTCGTAATTATTACCAGTTGCTATAACATTTATAAGGCTATTCATTAAATGAGCGCACCAATAAAAATTGCCATTATAGGGGGCGGTGCCAGCGGAACCATTTCTGCCATTCAGTTATTGAGCAGGCTTGAGGTAAAAGCAAAAATATTTCTGATTGAGAAAAATAAAGAAGCACTGTTCCGCGGAGCTGCTTATGCTAATCAATTGGCGTATGAACCGCTGAACGTGCAGGCAGGCAGGATGAGCATTTACAATCATCTGCCCGATGATTTTTACGATTGGGTAAAAGCAAAGAAAGAATCATCAACCGGTGTGGCGGTTTCGAAAGATACTTTTGTTTCGCGCAGATGGTTTGGTGATTATCTCACAGAGAACTTTGTGAAAGCGAAGAAGCATTCGAAAACAACTGAAGCTGAAATTATACATGCTGCCTGTGAAGATTTGGCTTATGACGCGTCATCAAATCAATACACCTTAAGTTTTAAAGACCGCGAACATCTATCAGCCGATTGCCTTGTATTTGCATGCGGTAATGAGCCGCCTTCAGATATTTTTTCGAGAGCAGAAACTGAAGCAATGGGGGATAATTACATCAGCAATCCCTGGGGTACTAATCCGTTTGAAGAACTGAAGGAAACAGATGATGTGCTCATTATTGGCACTGGTTTAACCATGATTGACCATGCAGTAAGTTTACAGAAGCAAAACCATAAAGGAAAAATTTATTGCATTTCCCGAAACGGTTACTTGCCTTTGCCTCATACCGATATTCAGCATTTTGCATTTGATATTACAAAAGAACCGACAGAACTGAAAGAAGCTTTAGATGTATTAAATCAAAACATTACAACAGCAAAAGCGCAAAATATCACATGGCAGAATGTAATGGACGCCATGCGTCCTCATACCTCGCGAATCTGGAAACAGATGAGCCTGAAATCAAAAAAGCTTTTTCTCGAAAAGCTTCGAAAATATTGGGAGATACACCGCCACCGGATGCCGCTGCCATCGGCAATTGCTATTGAGCAAATGCAGTCTACCGGACAGCTTAAAATTGTAGCAGGGTATTATCAATCGTTGCAATTAAATAATGAGGGCATAATTTTCAATTATGTATCTAAGGGAGTGAAGCAGAAATGTTCGTTAACCGTTAATCGTATTATCAATTGCACCGGTCCGTCAAGCGATTATTACAAAACAGGTAGCGTGCTCTTCAAAAATCTTTTAGATAAAGGATGGATGAAACAGGATTCCCTTAAACTCGGAATAGAAACAGGAAGCAATGGGGAGATTATAAAAAACAACGGTACAGTATTACAGAACACCTTTGCCATTGGGCCGCTTCGGAAAGCGGCTGAATGGGAAACTATAGCTGTTCGTGAAATAAGAACACAGGCTGAGGGCGTGGCAATATTATTGTCATCTTACCTGAATAGGCCGGCTGAGTAATAAAAAAATACCGTCCCCTTTGGAGTGTTAGATGGTTCGCATAGCTGGGTTTCTCACCTCTCCCCCGTTGTTGGTCGCCTATTCAACAATCCATTTAAAACAAACTCTTCCCCCGCAATATTGTGGCACAAGTCAAGCAAAACCCCGCTATTCCTACCTAAAACCCTCCAATTCTTACATTATTGAATCTTTCCTCCCTCTCTCCCCCAATCTCCGTTGGCTCTCCCCTGTTCTCCGTCTGCTCTCCCTCAACCTCCGCGACTTCTCCCCTAATCTTCGTTAGCTCTCCCCTAACCTCCGTAACCTCTCCCCCGTTCTCCGAAGGCTCTCCCCCATCTTCCGTAGCCTCTTCCCCGTTCTCCGTTCACTCTCCCCTGTTCTCCGTAACCTCTCCCACAACCACCGTCTGCTCTCCCCCAATCTTCGCTTGCTCTCCCCTCAGCCAAAAATTTTCACCTTTTTGTTTTAACAAATAAAAAAATCACTCTATTTTTAGCAGGCATTTAACCCATGCTACCCGTAGGCACACTCACCTCGCGCGAGATAGAAGTGCTCTATCTCCTCGCTGCCGGCTACTCATCCAAAATAATAGCCGATGAACTCGGCATATCCAAACGCACAGTCGAAAAACATATCGAAAACATTCTTGCAAAATTGCTTGCACCTAACGCACCGGCTGCTATAAGCATCTCTATAAAAGCCAAAGTAATTGACCCCGCTAAAATAGCCGTTATCCAAATTCTTCCTCCTACCAAATAACCGCTTCCTCTCCCTACGTATATTTACGTATTCCCCACCTTATTTCCCTCCCTTACTTTCGCAATACATTAATTTAATCACACTAAATCCCAATTCCAATGGCAACACAACCAAACAACAAGTACGATTCCTCACAGGCCGAACTCTATGCTATCTGCTACCTCGGCTGGAACATCTGCAAAGAACATCAGGTCGATGTTATGGCAGTTTATCCTGAATACACCATGCTGTATGTCGATGGCAAAATCAACAACATTAAATCTGCCGAAGAACTTCCCGACTTCCAAGCGCGCGACCTCACCACTGAAACTGCACACATCATCCTCAAACAACTTAGCGATGTAGCCGTAGGCAAGTGGCGTCTCTTAGAGCGTTATATCACTCGTGCATTCCAAACCAACAAACCATTAATTAAACCAAACATCGAAGCCGCTGGCAAACAATACCTCGAAAAAGCCTCCCGCGACAATCCAAACTGGGAAGACGTAAAACGTCTCTTGGTCGATGGCAACAAATACCTTAACGACAATGCGGCAGTCCTCGCGCCCTTCATGCCGGTAGCATTTCCGGGTCAATACACCACCGACAAAACCAACTTCGAAGTACAATATCTCCTTTTCACCACAAAAGAATTTGAGGCCCCCGAAGGCACCTATGCAAAAATATCAGCAAACAACGCTATCTACGATGACCTCCTTTTAATGCTGGGCGATATCAAAGAAATCGCACCTATCCCTGCAGCTAGCGAACTCAGTTTTGCATATCTCAAAGGCATCATCTCCGCTCCCGGCCCTGCGGGTCTCAAAGGTACCATCACCGCTGATGCAACCGGCAGCAAACCGGCAGGCGTTCTTCTCCGCCTCCTCGAAACCGATTACGAAGCTACCACCAACGGTGCAGGCGAATACGATTTCGGCAACATCGCCTCCGGCAAATACACCCTCGAAATTTCCAAAACCGGCTACCAGACCTTAACTGTCGAAGTAACCATCTTCACAGGTGTTACCTCCACCAAAAACTTCACCATCACCCCCAATCCTTAATCGGCTGTTAAATTCTCCTCCTGTTTTAGGAGGAATGCCCGAAGGGCGAGGTGGTAACAAAACAAAAGGAGCGAATCTCTTCGCACCTTTTGTTTTTGTATTTCATGCCTACTGCTGCTGCTCCCTTGCCTACCACAAATTGTCTGCTGCCTGCTTTCTGCATTTTCTTTTAATCGTCCTTCCTCCTCATTCGCTCCACTCCTCCTTCATCGTTTTTATTCTTCTTAGCGAAAGCTCCTAGCCGGAGCTTAAAACCCATATTAAACAATCTGCCTTCAAGCGGTGCATATATCTCCGAAAACTTCGGATGCGCATAAGTAGGGTTCGGGAACACTGTTGGTCCATAGCTCGTTTGCCTGATGTCGGCAATGTTTTCAAAATTCGAAAATAGTATCATGTATTTAAACGCGTATTGAACATTCAGCCCCACTTCCCAAATTGATCTGCCTACTCTCCCATCGCTTAACTTCACCGGGCTGTAGTAATACACATCAATGCCCACAAAAAAATTTTTTATTTCATATCCGGCAAGCAGCGAAAGAATATGTTTTGAGGTAAGCGGGGCAATGCTTCTTACATTATCTATCTTCCGGTTGTTATCAGTATAAGTATAAACCACCGATGCACTAATACCGCGATAACTGAAATTGATGCCCGTCTCCACGCCTCCGCTTTGTATATATCCGTTCGCGTTGGTGTAGCTTATTTGTTCGCAATCGAGCGAGTGACAGGATGTATCGCTGGTAACAACCGGCAGCAACGGGCGGAAAATATGGGTGAGGAAATAAAGCTGGTTGATAGTCACCGCAAAACCATTAAAGTTGGGCAGTTTAATTTTCAAATCAATCGTTCCGCCCAACGATAGTTCGGGTTTTATAGAAGAAGCAATGGGTTGGATATTCAGAAAACGCGCTTCTTCACTTTCATCCTGAAAGATGGTAGGAAGTTTGTAACCCATGCCCACGTTTAAGCGGGTTGAAAAAATATCATTCCACTTTTGCCGCACCGCAATGTGCGGAAGCGGATATACTTTGTAAACATTATTGTAATCAATCCGGAAGCCCGCTTCAAGCGTAGTCTTATCGCTGAAATTATAAATGTATTGAACGAAAGCACCGAAGGTCAGAAACGAATAACTTCTTTTTACCTGCGATGAATCGTTTGCCTCAGTAAACTTATCAGTGCGGAAATCTGCACCTACTACCACATCATGTTTCTTCAGGATAAAATGATAATTGATTTCAGAGGCCGAAGCCATCTGGTTTCCCTTGAAAAAGTAATAAGGGATTTTTAAATCGCGATTAAAATAGTTGAAAGCGTTTTTTACCGTCAGCTTTCCGTTCGTTTCAAAATCATATTCAAACTTAAAGTTCGAAGAAATATGGTCCGAAGCATTTTTCTCGAAGTAGCTGTAAGTAGTGTCGCTCTTATCCCGAATGTATTCCATCGCTCCGCCTAACCGGTCTTCGTGTGTGTAGTTGCCTCCAACATTAAGCTTGGCATGTTTCGATAAATCGAAAAACAATTGCGGTGAAATGGTGTAGCGCTGCAACTTGGGTGTTTCAGTAAAATGGTCACCATCCCAGTCTTTCGCAAACTGATAACGATACGCTCCCATGAGCGAAAACGCAAACCATTTTATTTTTTGGCTGGCATATAATCCCGCATCGTAAGCATTCGAACTTTCGCCATTAAACATCAAATCGTAAACGGGCTTCTCAGTCGGAGTTTTCGAAATCAAATTAATTACACCGGCAATAGCATCACCACCATAAAGTGTAGACGATGGGCCTTTAATAATCTCCACTTGTTTCAAATCGAGCGGTGGAATCTGTGTAATGCCAATCACATTCGAGAATCCACCGAACAAAGGAAAACCATCCTTAAGCACCTGTACATAACGACTGTTCAAACCCTGCAAACGGATACTCATTGTGCCTGCTGTTGCAGAAGTGCGCTGTACCTGCACGCCAGGTTGCTCACGCACCACATGTGAAACATCCGAAGGTTTATCGTGCGAGCGCTCTTCCACTTCAGCTTCGCTCACCACCTCCACCCGCATAGGAATGTATTCCGCTTTCTGGTAATTACGCGTACTCGTCACCACCACTTCATCAATCTCTTCAGCCTGCGACAGTAGTTTTATTTCAACAACCGGAGCATTTACCGGTTGAGGAAACGTGACTTTAATTCTCTTTTTAAAATAACCGATGATAGAAAACTCAATGTTGTGTTCCCCATTAGGAATGTTATCAATAACTACTAACCCGTTTGAATCAGCTACTGAGGCAATGGTAGTATCTACTATATGAGCCGTTGCACCGTTAAGTGATTCAGATTCTTCACCATCGCTTTTTACAACAGCACGAAAGGTATTTTGAGCAGAGAGATTCTGAATTATGAAAAAGGAAAATAATATGGAGAGTAAACCTTTCAAGCAGTGTGAA
>CAIYOV010000398.1 GCA_903927935.1 uncultured Bacteroidota bacterium
AGGTTTACGGAAGTTCCTAAAAGGTTTACGGAAGTTCCTAAAAGGTTTACGGAAGTTCCTAAAAGGTTTACGGAAGTTCCTAAAAGGTTTACGGAAGTTCCTAAAAGGTTTACGGAAGTTCCTAACCTATAAAAATATGAGCTTTTTGCTCAAAAACAACTTATAATAGATAGTACGCACTATAATTTACGTGCCGCAGTAACTAATCTACTTATAACTCAGATTATTCACCGCCTCAATAACCTTAGCTACCGAGGGCAAATAAGCCTCTACCAAATTAGGGGCATAATGCATAGAAGTATCTGCTCCGCAAACCCTGCGTATAGGCGCATCGAGGTAATCAAAGGCATAGCGCTGCACCTGAAAGGTAATTTCAGAAGCAATGGAAGTGAATGGCCAGCTTTCGTCAATAATCACCAGGCGGTTGGTTTTCTTCACCGAGTTAATAATGGTCTCTATATCCAGCGGGCGGATGGTGCGCAGGTCAATTACCTCGGCACTCACGCCTTCTTTCTCTAATTCTTCAGCCGCCTTTAAAGCCACCTTCATCATTTTGTTGTAGCTAACCAGGGTTACATCGGTTCCCTCGCGCTTTACATCGCACTTGCCAATGGGTATCAGGTATTCCTCTTCGGGCACTTCGCCCATGTCGCTGTACATCTGCTCGCTCTCAAAAAATATAACGGGGTCGTTATCGCGTATGGCCGATTTCAATAAACCTTTGGCATCATACGGATTCGAAACCGAAATAACCTTTAAGCCCGGCACAGAGGCCATCATGTTGGTTAACTGCTGCGAGTGTGTAGCGCCTAACTGTCCCGCAGCTCCTTGCGGCCCCCTGAACACAATAGGGCATCCGAAAGCACCGGCACTGAGCGGAAGTATTTTTGCGGCACCGTTTATAATCTGGTCGAAGGCAAGAATGGCAAAGTTCCAGGTCATAAATTCGACTATCGGCCGGGTGCCGTTCATGGCAGCGCCAACAGCTATGCCTGTAAAGCCGAGTTCTGCTATGGGCGTATCAATTACCCGTCTGGCGCCAAACTCTGCCAGCATTCCCTGGCTTACTTTATATGCTCCGTCATATTCAGCAACCTCCTCTCCCATTAAAAATACCGAAGGGTCAAGGCGCATTTCTTCACTCATTGCCTCCCGGAGCGCTTCTCTGTATCTTATTTTTCTCATGCTGTATCTTTTAAGCTAAGTATCTGTTTAAGGAAGAATGTCACCCTGAGCGTAGTCGAAGGGTTTGAACGAATATGCTTCGACTTCGCTCAGCATGACATATCTTTTATAACTCGACCAAATAAACAGTTTATAAACAAAAATAAAAAAGGCCAGCATTGCTGACCTTTTCTGTTTTACTGTGGGTGGCTTATGGGGCTCGAACCCATGACCAGCGGTACCACAAACCGCTACTCTAACCAACTGAGCTAAAGCCACCGTGTTGACGGCAAAAATAATCATCTCGAAGAAATTACGAAATGCAAAGCGATAAATCGCATTATTAATTATTACTTCAGTGTTTCAGGTTTCAACATTACGGTTCTTTCGGTGCTGTTGAATGGCGATTTTACAACGTTGCCTTTCTTATCCAGTAACTCTAATTTTACTTTGTTAGGTCCTATCGGAAGCCCTTCAATAAAGTAGGGTTGCCATTTAGCAAGTGTAAATTCGGTTCCGTTGATGGTAGCGCGAACTTTATAGCCCTTATCAGAAAGCGAGCAATTAACCAGATAGAAATCGAGCATTAATCGCTTGGTTTCTTTTTCACCGGTATACTCTCCTTTAGGTCGGCTGAAAAAAAGGTGAGGTGCTTTTTCGCTGAAATCGTCCTTGGCATCTTTACCTACGTTGAATTCCTTTAAGATATAGGCCTTTTTGCCTTTAATACTTTCGTGGTACGACCGGGAAAGAAAAGCGAGCAACACATGATGACCGGGCTTTACATCCTGCACTATTTGCGGATTATACGAAGCGAAGTAGGGAATATTATCCATGATAAAATGGATATGCTGACCTTTAGCAGAGTTAGCACACATCTTTTGGTCGGCATCGGGAGTTTGTGCTCCCAAAGTGTAGTTCTTTACAGAAAAATTGAAAGTGTCTTTGCCTTCAGCAAGTGTTGCTCCGTTGGCCGGTGAAGTAAGTGAAAGCTCAGCATCAGCAAATGATGTTGAAGCTGCTGCCGTGTAAATTTTAATTCCGTTTTTCTCAAACAACGGTGAAGTAGTTTGAGCAGAAAGTGCAGTAAAAGAAATGATAGCTGAGAATAGGAGAATGTAATTTCGGTTCATATTTTTTAGAATTAGAATTCAAAGCTATCATTATTTCTACTTTTGAATGACTGCTTAACTTTTATTTTGGCGTTTAAATAAAGAAACACCCCGTGTTCAAACTTTCGAATCTTTCTTCGCTTCAGTTATTTCAACTTATACGTTACGGCACTTTTGTATTAATCGGCATCTGTTTTGCCAAACTTCAATTACCGCAAAGTGTTATCGGGCAGTTTGAAACTTTTATTCTGGTAAGCGGTATGGTGAGTTTTTTTTGGGTAAGTGGAATTATTAACTCCATGCTATCTATATATCCTAAGAGTAAAAGTGAAGAAGAAAAGAAAGCGGTTTTATTCAACACTTTTATTGCATTGCTTTTTTTAAGTGTAACAGCCGGTTTCTTTTTATTGCTGTTCTCTCAAAACCTTCTTTCGTTTTTAGATAAACAGAGCGAAGGAAACCTTGTTCAGCTTTCTGTTATTTATCTGCTGCTCAGCAACCCTTCATTTATTACCGAATACATTTTGTTTTTAAATGAGAAGAAAAAAGAAATTCTTGTTTATGGAATTGTAACCGCCATTGTATCAGTTGCTGTTGCGATTATTCCGGCTATACTCGATTACCCAATAGAATATTCGATGTATGGATTAATTACCGTGGCATTGGGCAGAATTTTATTTACCATTTTTCTGCTTAATAAATTTGCTTCGCTTGAATTCAACTTGCAAATGCAAACAGCTAACCTTAAACTTTCTGCTCCGCTAATCCTCTCCATTTTTGTAAGCGGCTCGGCTGAATACATTGATGGCTTGATTGTGAAAGCAAAGTTCAATGATATGTTTTTTGCATTGTATCGTTATGGTGCAAAAGAATTACCGGTACTGCTGATTGTAGCTAATACTTTCAGCACGGCTACGATTCCTTCTATCTCCGCCAATCTTGAAAACGGATTAAAAGAACTTAAAGAGAAATCGGGAAAGCTGATGCATATTTTCTTTCCGCTTACCATTGTATTGTTGCTGCTTAGCCCGGTGGTATACCGGTATGTATTCAATGAGAACTTTGTTTACAGCGCGATCATCTTCAACATTTATTTGATGCTGATTATCCCGAGAGTGCTGTTTCCTCAAACAATTTTAACCGGTATTCAGCAGACAAAATATTTGCTCATTTCTTCTGTTATTGAAATTTTAATTAATGTTTTGCTTAGCATATATCTCGCTGGTAAAATAGGATTACCCGGAATTGCAGCAGGTACATTTGTAGCTTACACGTTTGATAAGTTGTTTTTAATGTCTGTTAGCTACTTTGTCTATAGAATTAAGCCTTCCTCGTATATAAAAGGTGTTCCATTTTTTATTTATTCCTTCTTCACATTTGGAGCGTTTGCTCTGAGCCAACACTTATTCAAAACCGGTTTCTGGGGGTTTTGATAGTTTATCCAAATTTCTTAGCAGAAAACTAAAGTTTTCACAAGCCGTAATTACCCCTTAAAAATGTTACATGTTGTATCTCTAAATCCACAACTTGTGTCACATGGTTTTACTTGTAAAAGTGCGCATAAACGATTATAAGTAGTTGATAAACAGATCATACAAGTCCACAAGTATATTATTGTGATTGACAATCGAAACCTTTTCATAAAAGCTGGCGTAAAGGAACTTACAAGCATGTTTCTTATGAAAAAATCATCTACACTTTTTGCCTTCATTTTAATCTTCGCAGCAGTTAACGCAAAAACTTACACAGTAACTTCCGGCAAATGGTCGGATGCTTCTGTTTGGGGGGGACAGTACATCGGCTCTACTATCGGTGTAAATGACGTTGTTATCATTACCGGTCAAATGACTATGAATACCTCCATAGTTGTAGAGGGAACTCTTCAGGTTGATAAAGGTGCCGGTATGATTGGTATGAAAGATTTGGTTGTTGCCCGGAACGGTAAATTTGTAAACAATGGTAATACGGTGATGAAGAGAATTATAAACGAAGGGACCATCAACAACAATTTGACTATGGAGGCTATGATGGATATTGATAACAAAGGTTCTATCGCAAACAATAACAATATGGTTGCCGGAAATAACTTCGATAACTTTGGCGGTAATGTAGCCGGAAACGGTGGTGCTTACTTTGTAAATAACAATGTATCGGCTTCAGCTTCTGCAAAATTCGGATCAGATGTAAAAGTTTTCTACGGAAGTGCTATTGAAAATTCAAATGTTCTTGCTTCTTCTTCTACACTTAATTTAAATGCAGCTTTGAAAATGGGTGAAGTTGAACTGAGTGTTTCAAATCCATCCAAAGTTGATGTAGCTCTTTTCAGTATTGAAAAAAGCGCTGATGGGAAGAACTTCACTTTAATTGAAATGGTTTCCCGTGCAAGTAAGAGCGAAATTGCCATGACTTACACAGATAACAATATAAACAGTAACCTTACATACTACCGTGTTAAAGCGATCAACACAAACGGTTCTGAAACTGTTCTTCCGGTTGCAATAGTAAAAGGTATTTAATCAAACATTAATTCCTATAAGCAAAAAGTAAAGCGGGTTTTATGAGGGCCCGCTTTCACTATGTACATAAAAAAGCCATTGATTCTATCAATGGCTTTTTTATAATGAAGATTATGCTAGTTCCAATCTATTTGTTCATCATCTCCTATATGCGGAGTAGCAGTTGGACTGGTTGACTCGCTGGAAATATTATTTGAATCTATTGTAGGAGTTTCTTTTCCGTTAGTTGGTTCTTCGTTTTGTTCAACCGGATTATTAGTTCTGGCAGGACGCTCCGTATCATAATCATACTCTGGCATAAGCTCTGTTTTGATATAGTCAACAGTTTCATTTAATCCTTCAAGAAACTTTTTAAAGTCTTCCTTATAGAGGAATATTTTATGACTGTCATACCCTTCGCCTTCAAACTTTTTCTTGCTCTCGGTAATGGTTAAGAAGAAATCGCCTTGCTTTGTGCTTCTTACATCAAAGAAATAAGTTCTGCGTTTCCCTGCTTTCAGTTTCTTGCTAAAAAAGCCACTGTACTTCCCATTGTTATTGTTATCCACGGTGTTTAAGGTTTTGGTTTTTGAATGTTTGTTTGATAGTGAATTAAAAGATTATTTGCTAATGTATATTATTCTTTTGCAAAAATTATACAGCGAAATAGTTAAACCGTTTCAGCCTGCGTTTGTTCACTTAATTGCTTTTCATATATATCAGCATAAATTCCATTTTGTTTAAGCAAAGAATCATGCGTTCCTTGTTCTGCAATTTTTCCGTTATCAAGTACCAGAATATTATCAAAGTGTATCAACGAGAATATACGATGTGTGATAATAATGGCTGATTTATTCAAAAGCACTTCATCTAGATTTTGCTGAATTTTCTTTTCTGTTGCAGTATCGACTGCACTTAAACTATCATCTAATACAAGAACGTTAGGTTGTTTCATCAAAGCGCGGGCAATAGATATTCTTTGTTTCTGTCCGCCTGAAAGAGTAACTCCTCTTTCGCCTACCATAGTTTCATAACTCTGCGGAAAACTTTCTATTTCATTTGCTATAGATGCATAATGCGCATAACGGGTTGCAGAGTTTTTATCGGCATTTTCAACACCAAACGAAATGTTTTCTGAAATCGTTTCCGAAAAAAGGAAAACGAGATC
>CAIYOV010000399.1 GCA_903927935.1 uncultured Bacteroidota bacterium
ACTGCTCAAGCTGGATATCTTACACGTCGTCTAGTTGATGTGGCTCAAGATGCTGTTATTACTATTATTGATTGTGGAACAAAAGAAAGTAAGATCGTTCGCAAGGAAAATATTCTTGGACTAGAAGTTCCTATGAGTAAAACAACTCGTGGACGTATTATCGCTGAAGATATATTGGTAAACGGAGAAGTTATTTTCAAAAAGAATCATTTAATTACAAAAGATGATGCTGTTACAATCGAAAATGCTGGCGTAACATCTGTTGCAGTTTTCTCACCGCTTACTTGTGAAGCTATTCATGGTATTTGTCAAAAATGTTACGGTCTTGATATGGGTAGAAATGAGAAGGTTAAACTTGGTGAAGCTGTAGGTATTGTGGCGGCGCAAGCTATTGGTGAACCAGGAACACAGCTTACTATGCGTACTTTCCATGCCGGTGGTGTGGCGGGAGCTGACATTACTCAAGGTCTTCCTCGTGTTGAAGAAATTTTCGAAAGACGTACACCAAAGAATCCTGCAATTATTGCTCATGATGCAGGTGAAGTTGTTGGTATTCGTGACGAAGGAAAAGAAAAAGTTCTTATTATGATTTTGGATGAGCCAGAAACAGCGAAAGGAAATAAGAAAGGTAAGCAAGGTGAATATGCTATTCCTTACCGTCGTCAAATCGTTGTTAAGATTGGAGATAAAATAAAGAAAGGGCAGTTCTTAACAGATGGTTCTGCTGATATCGAAGAATTGTTTACTCATTCAGGTAAAGAAGCAGCTGAAGAATACATCGTTGGTGAAATAAATAAAGTTTATGAACTACAAGGTGCGGCTATTTCTCGTAAGCATGTGGAAGTTATTATTAAGCAAATGTCTGGTCGTGTGAAGGTTGTAAATGCAGGGGAGACAAAGTTTACTCAAGGTGAAATGGTAGAAATTTCTAATTTCCGTTCAGAAAATATTAAAATTAAAGATGAAGGAAAGGTTGAGGCTAAAGGTAAGCATTTGATTCTTGGTATTTCAGAGGTTGCGTTGTCAACATCGTCATGGTTGTCATCGGCTTCTTTCCAACACACAACACGTGTTCTTATTAATGCGGCTTCGAAGGGTCAAACAGATGCATTGCGTGGATTGAAAGAGAATGTGATTATTGGTAGACTTATCCCTGCCGGCACCGGCATCCGCGGTATCACAAAAAGTAAATAAAATTGCTTCATTTGCTTTGTTGCGATGCGAAGTTTCTCAATCAATGTACTGCTCGTACATCTCGTTCGAAACTTCTTTCGCGTCTAGCAACTAAAACAATTTTCTTAACTTTTAAGAGAGTTTGGTTAAATAATGAAATACAAAAAGCGATGTCTGCCGACATCGCTTTTTGTATTTTGATTCCACTAAATCTTAAAGCGTTTTACCCTCTCTAATTAACTACTTATCACGTATTGTCTTCCTCTCGAAGGTGAGCATAAGCCAAAGCTGATGCGCAAGGCCGGAGGCAGACGTGCCGAGGCGGGCGCTGCGTGCTTTTATAACAATAAAAGATATGTGGCGGGGATCCAGGTTTGGAATTGAGTGTCGTAAACTGGTAAGTTATACCATCTCTAATTAACCGCTTGCCACGTATTGTCTTCCCAGCGAAGGCTGGGATCCAGGCCTGGAATGGCGCGCAGGAAACTAGTAAATCAGAGATGG
>CAIYOV010000400.1 GCA_903927935.1 uncultured Bacteroidota bacterium
CACCTTGGTCAATCCAGCGTGTGGGAATCTGATCTCCGCGTGTTACACCCACTTTTACCGCGTTGGTAAGAGCTAGATAAACATAATGAGTCTGCAGGTGATTTCTCTTCTCCCATTCCATATCTCTTCCTTTTCCCAAATGCGCTTCGCATAACTCGGGGCGGAGAATACACTCAGCATTATCGGGAGCGTTAGCAAAACAATTATAGCACATCCCTTCTCCGAAACTCTTGGTAGTTTTTCTACCGCAAACAGTGCAGTAAATGCTGCCGGTCCATTGTAAGCGGATATTATTTCCTATAAGTTCGTTCACCGCAATTTTGTCGCTTCCCAATTGCAAAAAATATTGCACCGGATTAATAAACCCGGTCTTCATTTTATCAAGAACTCCCAGTGCGCGCATGCTGTAATTTAAAATATTTTGGAACTAAGATTATCGTAAGTCCACCACTTTCACTCCGGGATAGTTCTTGGTGTCAAAAGTAAATGAGTCCGCACCTGTGGTGGTATTTGGGGTTTGTTTGGTGAGTTTATAAATGTATCGTGTTCCGTTTTTTTCGTAAATCCTGGATTCGGTTATTTGCTGCGAAGCATCGTCTATCGTTACATCAATTTTAAAGTATGAAAGTTTCTTGCCGGAAGGTGCCATTTCAATTACAGTTACATTTTTACCGTTCACTGCTTTCTTTTCCTTAATTTGATAAAGATATCCTTCCTTATACAGGGAAAATATTTTTGAAGGAGAAAAAACATCATTTGTTTCCTCGAAGTAGTTCACCTGCACTTCTCTGTCCACCGGTGTATATGTCCAGATGTTTTTGCCATCGCAAAATATCTGCTGGTCTTTAATATTGATATTGAACTTAGCTTGTTCAAGTAACACTTTGCCTTTAAGCGTATCGGTGTATTTACTATCGCTTTCTTCAGGTTTTAGTTTAGGCATTTGAATGACCAGCTTAAACTCCGCGGAAATGTTTTTGTACGCTTTATACTTTTCACTTACCTTCTGTAACATAGAAGCTGCTTCCGTATCGTTTGCAGGATTTTGAGTCTGAGCGAAACTATTTGAGGCGAGTAAAGCGAGAAATAAGAAAACGGTAATTGGCTTAATCATAATTTCAAAAGTAAAATTTACAGCGACTGTAAGTATTACAGCGCCTGTTCACGTAACTTTACCAAATACTGTTCCAATTCATTCTCAGTCTTGAATTTTACTTCGCGCGATTTGGTGCCAAGGTTATCACCAACGATGCCCGCCTCCTGTAATTGGTCCATTAATCTGCCCGCTCGGTTGTAACCAAGTTTTAACCTTCTTTGTATAAGTGAGGTAGAACCCATTTGATTTTGTACGATAACGCGTGCAGCATCTTCAAATAAATCATCACGATCTCCATCCGCAAAAAACTCATCGTTCCCGCTTTCTTTGCCGTTCGGGTCAATGTATTCCGGCAATTCAAAGGCAGTGGCATAACCCTGTTGATTGGCAATAAAGTCGCGCACTTTTTCAACTTCCGGGGTATCCACAAATCCGCACTGCAAACGAATCATATCACTGCCGAGTGAAAGAAGCATGTCTCCACGTCCTATCAACTGTTCAGAGCCACCTGCATCAAGAATGGTTCTTGAATCAATTTTTGAAGTTGTTTTAAAAGCAATCCGTGCTGGGAAGTTCGCCTTGATCGTTCCCGTGATGATGTTAACAGAAGGACGTTGTGTAGCGAGAATTAAATGAATTCCTATAGCCCTCGCTAACTGTGCAAGACGTGCAATAGGCATCTCTACTTCTTTACCGGCTGTCATAATCAAATCAGCAAATTCATCTACCACTAACACTATGTATGGAAGAAACTTATGTCCGTTCTGCGGGTTAAGTTGACGGTTCAAAAACTTGTGATTGTATTCTTTCAGATTTCTGCACGATGCTTTCTTTAATAAATTATATCGGTCGTCCATCTCAATGCACAATGCGTTGAGGGTTGTTACCACTTTCTTGGTATCGGTAATAATTGCATCTTCTTCTCCTGGAAGTTTAGCGAGGAAATGTTTTTCCAGCAATTCATACAAACTCAGCTCTACTTTCTTAGGGTCAACTAAAACGAACTTAAGTTGTGAAGGATGCTTCTTATACAGCAATGAAACAATTACCGAGTTAATACCAACTGATTTCCCCTGACCCGTTGCACCTGCCATCAATAAGTGAGGCATTTTAGCTAAGTCAGCCACATAAATTTCATTGCTGATAGATTTACCCAAACAGATAGGAAGATCTGCTGTAGAATTCTGAAACTTTTCCGAAGCAAGAAGTGAGCGCATTGAAACAACTTCTTTATGCGCATTTGGCACTTCAATACCTATTGTGCCTTTACCGGGAATTGGCGCGATAATACGAATGCCAAGAGCAGCTAAACTCAGTGCAATATCATCCTCCAGATTTTTAATTTTTGAGATACGAACACCCGGTGCCGGAACTATTTCATATAAGGTAACGGTGGGTCCAATCGTAGCTTTAATTTTCGAAATCTCAATCTGATAATTATTCAGGGTAGAGATGATTTGATTTTTGTTTCGCTCTAACTCTTCGGCATCAATCTTCACTTTATCGCTGCCGTATTCTTCCAGTAAATCAAGGGATGGAAATTTATAGTTAGATAAATCGAGCGTAGGGTCGTAATTCGTAGCTAGTCCCCCTGGACTCTCTTCTGCAACCGTTTCTTCTACCGGTTGTTCTACTTCTAATTGCAAAGCGTCTTCATCAATGCTCTTCTTTACCTTCCTTAATGCCTTGTCTTTATCAAGGTCAATTATTTTCATTTCCTCTTCTTCGATTTGATCAACTTCCAGATTGATAGACTCGTTCATCACCTGATTAGACAAGTCGGTGAGATTATCTTTTGCAAAAATATTTTCTCCGGCATCTCTGAATTCAGGAACTGTTTTAGATACTGTTGTATTTGATTCATTCGGCAGTGAAATATCTTCACCATCATTCCTCTTGAATATATTCAATATGAAATTGAAATTGATGTTGTAAACTACAATGGCAAATACCAATGCCGTGGAGAAGAGTATGGCTGCTACTCCTGTAGTTTTAACCAACCCCGTTAGATAACCGGTTTCCCCCGTAAGATAGTTTCCGAATGCACCGCCCCAACTAAGAATGCTGTTAGGCAGAAATAACGAATTGGCAAATCCCAGTGCAGATGAAATCCAGATGATACCTATAAACGAGTAAACAGCAATTTTAAAAGCATTGAATACTTTTTTCTGAACCAACAGATTGAATCCGACAACAAAACTTGTCAGCACAAAGAGGTAAGAAGACAAGCCAAACAAATCGTTGATGAATAGATTGGCAAGCCATGCACCTAATCTTCCAAGTGCATTCTTCACTTGAACTGAATTGTCCATTAGAGAAGAAATACCTCCGTTTAGTATTTCACTTTGATCATCGATCAAAGTAAATAGGTAAGAAGTAAATGCAACTGCAAGGATAAATGAAAAGAGGATAAAAACTAGGCCGGCAATCTTTTGCAATTTGCCATCATTCCGCCAATTAGATTCGGGTTCTTTGTCTTTCTTAGCTTGTTTTTTTTCGCGCAGAGGTTTAGGCACACTTTTTTCAGTATTGGTTACTTCCAATACATCTTCGGCTCCCTTTCGCTTCTTGGGTGTAGTAACGGGTTCTTCCATAGTTGTAAAATCGTCAACCAAAATCGTCATAAGTCAGGGCTATTGATTCATCCTATAACGATTTAAATTTATAAGTCATATAGCAGATTATAGTAAGTGCTATCATGCTATATGAGATGGTATAATAAACTATACTTTCTGTCAAGCACTATTTTGCTTTTTTTAGGTATTTTCCCGACGGGACGCGTCAAAGGTGACAGTCACAAAAAACGTGACAGTCACCTTTGTTTGTATCTTAAGCATTCGCAATAAGTTTTGCTCTAGATTAAAATACCCCCCCTCCCCAGCCCTCCCCACGCGGGGGGAGGGAATGACTTATCAATTATGAAATTCCCCTCCCCCTGGGGGGGGCTAGAGTGGGAAATAAAAGTAATTCCCCTCCCTTGTGGGAGGGACTGAGAGTGGAAAATAAAAGTAATTCCCCCTCCCCTGGTGGGAGGGGCTAGGGGTGGGGGAATTTACGAAATTTAAATTTTTTTAAGCAGGGAGGTCAGGAACGCGGATTCCGCGCGTAGTAAGCAGAGGTTATGCTCTAAGATCCGGAAGTGGGGAAG
>CAIYOV010000401.1 GCA_903927935.1 uncultured Bacteroidota bacterium
GCATACAAAACAACTGAAGCCATCAAAAAAGATCAGATTCGCGATGCTAAAGATTCGCTGATTAACTCACCTGGCAATTGCGTTTATACCACACTCAATTTTTCGCATAAGGGTATAGGGGTAACGTTGCAATTTAAACGCACCGAAAACTTTTATCTGCATACTTCGCCTAATCCTACGGAGGCATTATTCGATGGTATGCTGAATTTTCTTCCACCGGTGTCGAGGCAGAATTCGCTGCGTCTTCCTTCGCGTTACTTTGCACCTTCGTTAGAGAACCGTGAACTTGCTTTTGGCGCTGAGATTACTTATTCGCCCAGCCGCAAAATTACTTTCACATTTCAAGGTTCTTACATCCGCGATTTTATTATGAAGAGATATAACCCTACTGATACAGTATTTTTTGCTGAGGGATATGTGGCCGGAATTTTTAAACTAACGAAAAGTATAGAGTTTGAATTGGGATTCCAGTACGCACGCTACAACAAATTTCTTTACCGCAAAGAAGGAGACCATCAGGTGAATTCATATACCCCTTTTGGTGAACTGACTTATAAAATCAATAAAAAACATTCGCTGCGTTTAGAGCTGCAATATCAGCATGTATTGAAAGATTACGGCCAATGGATTTATGCTTTGCTAGAGTACAATTTTGCTCCGCATTTTTCGTTTGCAGTTTCCGATATGTGGAACTTTAAACCAAATCCCGATGTGAATGCGAATGCCAATCATTATTATTCAGTATTTGCAGGTTACACTTTGGGGCCGCACAGGTTTACCATTGCTTATGTTAAACAAGTGGAAGGAATTGTATGCACCGGTGGCGTTTGTCGCTTAGAGCCGGCATTCAGTGGAGTGAAGATTGGCGTGAACTCAACATTCTGATTTGATAATTGAATACAACCATTTGATATGAAAATGAAACTATTTGCCTATTGTCTACTATCTACTGTCTACTGTTTTTTGCACTCCTGCAAGGAAGTTGGCCCTGATATTAACCTACATGGAAATCAGAACGTAATTTCAGATACTACTTATATTGAATCACCGGTAGCAAATGCTGAAGTTAAGAATGTGGTAATTGAGGAATTTACAGGAGTGCGTTGTCCCAACTGCCCACAGGGCCATGTACTTATTGCTAATATAAAGGCGGCAAATCCCAATCGTATTGTAGCGGTTAGTTTACATCCGCAAAACTCTTTAGGGCATCCGTATTCTTTCAGCGCACAGGATTTTCAAAATTCAAAAGCTCAGGCTATGTTCGATTATTTAGTGCAGATTGGGCTGGAACCCGCTGCCGGTATCGACCGAAAATTATTTGCCGGTGAAAGTTATGTTCTGTTAGATAAAACGTTCTGGACAAATTATACTGCTCTACAACTTACACAAACCACACCGGTAAATATTACATTGAGCAAAACCTACGACTCTACCAATCATGAGCTTACTGTTATTGCCGAATTACATTACACGCAAAATGTTACCGAAGAGAATAAACTCACGTTGTTGTTAACCGAAAGCAATGTTATAAGCGCACAATTAAATGGTTCGGTGATAGATACTTTTTATTCGCACAATGATGTTTTGCGCGATTTTATCACCGATGTTCAGGGCGATGCTATAACCCAAACCCGCGAAGCGGGAAGAGTGGTTCGCAAAGTTTATAAGAAAATTTTAGACGCTGCCTGGAAGCCCGAAAAAGTGAAAATTGTTGCTTTAGTTCACGAGTATCAAAATTCTAAGGCCGTTTATCAGGGGAAAGAGATTGACGTTCAGTAATTCCGTTATTTAACAGCTCGCCACTAAATTTATATTTGCTGTATGAAGATTTCGTATAACTGGCTGAAGAATTATGTTGATTTTAATCTTACTCCTAAAGATTTGGGAGAAGTATTGACCGGTGTTGGCCTTGAAGTAGAAGATATTACTCCTTTTGAAACTATACAAGGAGGACTGGAAGGTGTGGTAATTGGCGAAGTAAAAGAATATGCCAAACACCCTGATGCTGATAAACTTTTAGTAACCAAAGTAGATATAGGTACCGGTGAGCTTTTGCAAATTGTTTGCGGTGCTCCGAATGTGGCAGCAGGTCAAAAAGTAGTGGTAGCACTTGTCGGTTCTACTTTATATCCTACCGGTGGTGAAAAGCTGCAGATCAAAAAAGCCAAGATTCGAGGGGTAGAAAGTTTTGGAATGATTTGTGCTGAAGATGAAATCGGTCTGAACGATAATCATGCAGGTATTATGGTGCTAAACGCATCGGTTGCGGTTGGCACAAAGGCGGCCGACTTTTTTAAAATTGAAAAAGATTTTGTTCTTGAAATAGGATTAACTCCAAATAGAGGAGACGCTAACTCGCACATTGGGGTTGCCCGCGATTTAGCAGCGGCTTTAAATGTTGCTTACAAGGCGAAAGTGAATTTTGCAAAACCGGATCTAAGTAAGTTCAAGGTTCAAAGTTCAAATACGAAAATTGAAGTTGATGTGAATGATGTTGGCGCATGTCCTCGTTACTCCGGAATCAGCATTTCAAATATCACCGTTGCCGATTCTCCCGATTGGCTGAAGAATAAGTTGAAAGCAATTGGCGTGCGTTCCATAAATAATGTAGTAGATATTACGAATTATGTGCTGCATGAATACGGACAACCGCTTCATGCATTTGATGCTGATAAAATTAGTGGAGGAATAATTACTGTGAAGAAGTTGGTAGAAGGAACTGTTTTTAAAACGCTGGATGAAAAAGAAGTAAAGCTGAGCGTAGACGATTTAGTGATTTGTGATGCTGAAGGAGGAATGTGTATTGCCGGTGTGTTTGGCGGTGCCAACAGCGGGGTTACTTCTTCTACAAAAAATATCTTTTTAGAAAGTGCTTACTTTTCGGCCACCGGTATACGTAAAACTGGAACACGCTTAAACCTGCGTACCGATGCCGCTACGCATTTTGAAAAAGGAACTGACCCCAATATTACGGTTGAAGCATTGAAGAGAGCGGCTGTGCTCATTACAGAAATTTGTGGTGGTGAAGTTTCATCTGATATTATTGATATCTACCCAAATCCGGTTGAAGGCTGGAGATTCTCTGTTTCTTACGAACGTATGATTAAGCTGGCAGGTTTTCCGATTGAGAAGGAAACCATCAAGCAAATACTTAATCACCTTGAAATAAAAATTGAGAAAGAAGATGGTGATGAATGGCAATTGCTTGTTCCTGCTTTTAAAACCGATGTAAAGCGCGAAGCAGATGTAGTGGAAGAAATTATCCGGATACTGGGCTACAACAGTTTTACGCTTCCCAAAACTTTGAAATCAAGTTTGGCTTACAGCCCCAAGGTAAACACACAGAAAATGGAAAATCTGGTGGCCGATATGTTAAGCGGTGCGGGTTTTACTGAAATGTGGACCAACTCTGTCACACAATCGAAATATGAAGAAGATGAGTTTCTGAAACAACGGCAGGTAAAGTTGTTGAACAGTCAAACAGCAGAGCTGGATTCGCTTCGCACTTCCATGTTATATTCGGGTTTGGAAGTTATTGCCTACAACCAAAACCGCAAGACTACCGATTTGCGTTTATATGAATTCGGCAGAACATATTACAAGGTGGATGGTAAATTTGCAGAAAGCAATCACCTCCAAATTCTGTTAACCGGCAAAACTTCGGAAGATAACTGGCTGGCAAATGGAAACTCTTACAACCTCTATTATCTGAAGAGTGCGGTAATGAATGTTCTTAACCTGCTTGGTCATTCCGATTTTGAAAAGGAAGTGGTGGAAATAAATCCTTTCTCGTTCGGATTGCTATTAAAGAATGAAGGCGTTGAAGTAGCACGACTAGGAAGCATTGCAAAAGCTGTCCTTTCAAAATTCGACATTAAGAACGAAGTATTCTTTGCAGATTTAAACTGGGGATATTTGCTGGAGAAATCGCAGTTTGCAAAAACTTCTTTCAGCGAGTTACCTAAATTCCCATCTATAAAACGCGACCTTTCTATGGTAGTGAACGAAAATTTACAGTTTGAAGCCATCGAGAAAATTGCAGTGACAGAATCGAAAAAACTGTTACAGGAGATTTCTCTGTTCGATGTTTACAAAGGTGACAAAATGGAAAAGGGTAAAAAGAGCTATGCGGTAAGTTTTGTTTTTCAGCATCCCGAAAAGACATTGACCGATCAGGAAATTGAGAGAGTTATGTGTAAACTGATGAATAAATACGAAAGCGAATTGGGAGCGGTTATCAGAAAATCATAAGCCATGAGTAGAGCAATCACCCAGAAACTTGAGGAGGTTAAAAAGAAAGTGGTTCAGCTACTGGAGCAGAACCGAAAACTTTTATCTAAAAATGAAGAACTTGAAGGAGAGGTGAAATCTTTAAGGCATTCGCTTGAAGTCGAAGCCCGGAAGGAGGGTGAATTATTGAATAAGATTAAAATAATTAAGTTAGCGCAGAATATCGGTTCAGCGGATTCGGAAAATGCCGATGTAACAGAATTAAAAAGAAAGATTAACGAATATATTAAGGAGATAGACCATTGTATTAGCATGCTGAATGATTGAGGATGGGAGAGAAGAATGAAACGGTAAACATTAATGTTTTAATTGCGGAGAGGCTCTATCCGTTAAAGGTAACGAAGAGCGATGAAGAAAAAGTGATGAATGCAGTGAATCTGGTGAACGAAAAAATAAAGCAATACCAGCAACTGTATGATGGCAAAGATAAGCAGGACTACATGGCTATGTGTCTGTTAAACTTTGCGGTGGAACATGTGAATCTTCAGCACAATACGCAGCAAAGCGACCGTTTACTGGAAGAAAAGATAACAGAATTAGAAGAAGTCCTGTCGGGCGCATCTAAATAAATCTTCCCTTTAACTCTCCTCCCTTTTTTGTTCAGTCGATTTTTTAAAGAACGATTTGAGAACAACTATTTTTTTAATCATAAATAAACACCAAAATGGATAGCACAATCATCATAATCATTGCGGCAGTTATTGCGGTAGTGGCTGCGATTGTGGGTTTATTAGTGGGGCGCTCTATTACACAGAAAAGCAATGTGGACATAGAGAAGAAGATGGGCACGCTTAAAGTCATATTTGAAGGTGAGCCGACATTTAAAGAGCTGCAGGAGGCCGCTGTGAGATTTAATGATGTCAGCCCGGATAAAATAAAAAAATGGCA
>CAIYOV010000402.1 GCA_903927935.1 uncultured Bacteroidota bacterium
AATATCTCCTTTTCACCACAAAAGAATTTGAGGCCCCCGAAGGCACCTATGCAAAAATATCAGCAAACAACGCCATCTACGATGACCTCCTTTTAATGCTGGGCGATATCAAAGAAATCGCACCTATCCCTGCAGCCAGCGAACTCAGTTTTGCATATCTCAAAGGCATCATCTCCGCTCCCGGCCCTGCGGGTCTCAAAGGCACCATCACCGCAGATGCAACCGGCAGCAAACCGGCAGGTGTTCTTCTTCGCCTCCTCGAAACCGAATACGAAGCTACCACCAACGGTGCAGGCGAATACGATTTCGGAAACATTGCCTCCGGCAAATACACCCTCGAAATTTCAAAAACCGGCTACCAAACCTTAACTGTCGAAGTAACAATCTTTACAGGTGTTACCTCCACCAAAAACTTCACCATCACCCCCAATCCTTAAATTAAAGTAGGTATTTAATTCCTTCCCTTCTCCATTAAATGGAGAAGGTGCCCGAAGGGCGGATGAGGCAAATACAAAAGGCGCGAAATGCGTTTCGCATTCACGAATTCCTTTAAATATCAATTATAGCATGAGTAATTAATTCGCGCCTTTTGTATTTGCACTTCTTGCCTGTTGCTTAAGGAAACTTCGGAAACTTACTCCAGTCCGGTTTACGTTTTTCTACAAAAGCATTCCGGCCTTCTTTGGCTTCATCGCTTAAATAATAAAGCAAGGTTGCATTACCCGCCAGTTCCTGTATGCCTGCCTGTCCGTCAAGTTCGGCATTAAAAGATGATTTAAGCATACGGATAGAAAGAGGCGATTTCTCCTGAATTTTGCGGCACCACTCCACGGTTACATCTTCCAGCATTTCGAGGGGAACCACTTTGTTTACCAAGCCCATACCCAGTGCATCCTGTGCATCGTATTGGTCGCACAAATACCAAATCTCACGCGCCTTCTTCTGCCCAACACAACGCGCCAGGTAGCTGGCACCAAAACCACCATCAAAGCTTCCCACCTTAGGGCCGGTCTGCCCGAAGATGGCGTTCTCGCTGGCAATAGATAAATCGCAAACCACATGCAGCACATGTCCGCCACCAATGGCAAAACCGTTGACCATAGCAATTACACATTTAGGAATAGAGCGGATTTGTTTTTGCAGATCAAGCACGTTCAAACGCGGCACCGTATCTTTACCTACATAGCCGCCATGCCCGCGCACGTTCTGGTCGCCACCGCTGCAAAACGCTTTATCGCCTTCACCGGTCAGCACAATAATTTCAATATCCTGACTATCGCGACAGGTATTCATCGCATCAATCATCTCTTTTACCGTAAGCGGTGTAAACGCATTGCGGTAACGCGGGCGGTTAATGGTAATCTTAGCAATGCCTTCAAAGAATTCGAATTTAATTTCTTCATAATCCTTAATGCTCTTCCAGTTTCTCTTTTTCATTTTTTGTTTTGTCTTAAGTATTCAAAATATTTTCGGTAAACATCGGCACTTACTTCGCCATTGGTTTTTATTTCCAGGATAGACGGTTTGCCTGTTTTATCATTCAAAAAATCTTTCACGGTTCCGTCCAGCTCATTTCCGGAGGCGCAAAAATAATAAGGCAGACCATACATGGCAGCCAGATGTTTTGCCGTAAGCTGATGTTTGGTTTCGAAAAACTTTTCAAAGTCGTTCACCTTGGTCGGCCCGTCAATCAGCCTGAAAATATTGCCACCGCTGTTATTGATAACTACTATTTTCAGGTTGGGTGACAGGTAATTATTCCACAGCGCGTTCGAATCGTAGAAGAAACTTATATCGCCCAGTATGCAAACGGTTACCCTGTTATTTACATGTGCCGCACCGGCCGCGGTGCTTAAGCAACCGTCAATGCCGCTTGTTCCTCGGTTGGCGTTTACCGTAAGCAGATTATTGTTTGGCTTAAATAAATTAGAATAACGCACCGGGGTCGAATTGCCATACTGAACGTTGGCGTTGAAGGGCAGATGTTCCAGCAGTGTTTCGAAAACTTTTAAATCACTGTAAGCTGCCTGCGCTAAATATTGCTTTGAAAGTTCATCGGCATGCTTACTTAATTGCAGCCAATCGTTCTTGTAAGTTATTTCCTCGGGCTCTTCAGTTTCAGTAACAGCATTCAGAAACTGCATTTCGTTAACCGGTTCAATAGAGTCGAACATATCGCCAAACATGGCCCAACCCCTTCCCGAATTAGATCCCGGTGGAATGTCCCAATGTATTTTAGCCAGTCCATCTAAAAACTTCTTTACTTTTTTCGAAACTATTTGCCCGCCCAAAGTAATAACCACCTCAGGAACATATTGAGTGCTTTTCCGGTCGTTCATTACCGCTAAAGTGGCATCAATGTTCCAAACCGTATTTTCTAGCTGAAGATTAGAAAGATTTTCATTAATTATAATCAGGTCATTCCGTTGGTTGAGTTGTTCTAACTTTTCGTTCAGCTCTTCATCATACTCCCGTATTCCTACAATAATCATTTTCTTTTTGTAGTAAGAAAACTCTGCTTTAATGCGCTGCAAATCTTTAAGAGGAATAAATTCCTTCCCCTGCACCTCAGCTTCTTTTATTTCAATTTCAGCCGGCAGTTTTTCATCGGTGGTTTCATACAGCGGTTCACTGATGTGTATGTTTACGTGAACCGGTCCCTTAAAACCATAGGTGGTATCATCAATCGCTTTGCTTATCGATGAAATGATTTCTTCCAGTTCTTTCTTTTTACCGGCATCTCCATCCACCTCATAACTCGACATAACATAGTTGCCAAATATATTCTCCTGCATAATGGCCTGGTTCTCGCCATTGTTTACTGCTCCTTCGGGCCGGTCAGCGGTAAGAACCAACAAAGGAATATTTTGGTAGTAGGCTTCGCAAATGGCGGGTGACAAGTTCAAAACAGCGGTGCCCGATGTACAAACAAGGGCTATCGTTTCGCCCAGTTGCTGAGCCATACCCAATGCAAAATAACCGGCTACTCGTTCGTCAGGAATAACTATACATTCAATTTCCGGAATAGATGAAAACGCAATAACCAAAGGGGCAGAACGTGAACCCGGAGAGAAAACAACTTTCCTTATTCCTTTACGCCTGCATATTTCCGCAATCAACCGAACGCCCTTTTTGCTTGTGTTCATGAACGCGCAAAGGTGAAATATTTATTGAAAAAATCATTTGTTTCTGCCCAAAGAAGAGAGAAGTGTTTGCGACTTTATCTTCGATTCTTTCCATTCTTCGGATGGAACCGAACCGGCAGTGATACCGCAACCAACATAAATGGCAAGTTTGCTCTTTAGAATGTTCATGCACCGCAGATTTACAAACAGATTTATTTCTCCATCCATATTTACCGGTCCCAGATAACCGCTGTAAAAACCGCGGGGGGATTTTTCATGCTTTAAAATAAATTCAATCGCTTTCTGTTTTGGCAACCCCGCAACTGCCGGTGTAGGATGAAGTGCCTCCACAGCTTTTTGCCAAAGCAAAGGAGAAACAGATTTGTAACGGAATGTGGTACGCAAATGAAGAAGGTTCCCAGCGTTAATTGTTTCAGGACCGGTAATATGCGGTTTCTGTTTAGTAACCGATCCAAATGCTTTGCTGATATAGCCGCTTACAATTTTATGTTCCTCCGTTTCTTTATTGCCCCAACCGGTTTCTAAATTCAGCGGGGTGTTTGCCTTGGTACCTGCCAAAGCATATGTTTTAAATTCCTTTTTACTTACGGCAAGTAGAATTTCAGGAGAAGCGCCAATCCATAGACCATATTCCTTTGTAAATACCAGCGAAACAAAAGCCTGCGGGTATTTTTTGCATAGCTTCCTGAATAAATTCACAGCATTAAAACCTTCAGGTTTTTTCTTCTTAATCACCCTTGCCGCAATTATCTTTTCAAAATTCCTGTTTCGAATTTCCTTTTTAATTCTTCTTACCAAGCTTTCGTACTGCCCTTTATTGGTCTCCTTGAGTTTAGCTTTCGCGTCATCTTTTACAGAAATAGTAATAGCCTGCTTTGCAAAATTCAACTTTGGCAAATCGTTCCCCTCACAAAACACGTCCGGTCGAATCATAATTTTACAAAACCGCTCATCTTCCTGAAAAGGTGAAAACAAAAAACCTCTACTGGTTCCAGAGTCGTTTTGGGAAGTGACCTTCTGAACAGAAGATTCTTTCTGGGCAATAACCATTACCTCCTCTGTATCGGGCAAGCGATAAAAAGCAAAAGGCAGATTTTTATTAAAACAATAAGTATAGAATTTCTGAAGTGAAATTTGAGGAGTAGTTGACACAAATTTTTTGTTTGGCGCAAAACTATATTTTTACCAACAACGATTTACATGATAAAAAAGGAGTTATACATTATTCGCCACGGACAAACCGACCACAATGCCAAAGGAATTGTGCAGGGCAAAGGCGTTAATCTATCGTTGAACGATAAAGGAAGAAGTCAGGCAGACGCATTTTTTAAAGCGTATCAACATATTCCTTTCGAAATTATTTATACCTCCTCGCTTACACGCGCACAGGAAAGTATTGCTCACTTTAAAGAACTCGGAATACAGCATGAAATATTTCCGGAACTGGATGAAATAAGTTGGGGCGATCTGGAAGGTGTTCATGCTACACATGAAACAGACTTGGAATTCAAGCAACTGCTTGACAAATGGAAAAGCGGAGATATTCATGCCAAGCCGTCACCCAATGCAGAAAGCCCGTACGAATTACAACAACGTCAGGAAAAATTTATTGAGCATCTTCTAAGCACTCCCGAAGAAAAAATTCTGATTGCCACTCACGGAAGATTCATTCGCGCTTTTATGTGTACGCTTACCGGTAAGCCACTCAGTGAAATGGAAAATTTCCATCACGTAAACCTTTGTCTTTACAAAGTGAATTTATTCAGCGATGGGAAATTTGAAATAGAACTGAATTGCGAACAAAAGCATCTGGAGGAACTTTAAGAAAATCCGCATTACCGGGTTAAGGTAAGAGAACCTTTGCGCAGTTCTTCCTTGTGTCCATCGAGAAAAGTAAGTTTGATCTGCCAGATATACACAGAAGAATTTTGCACTACCCCCTTATAACTGCCATCCCATTGAAAATGGTGGTCATTGCTTTCAAAAACTTTTTCGCCCCATCGATTAAAAATTTGGATTTCGAGAAAGGCAATGGCGTTAAGCTTTCCGTAAATTTCAAAAACATCATTATTGCCATCCCCGTTTGGGGTAAATGCATTCGGAACAAAAATGGTATAATCAGGAACTACAATAACAGTTACGTTATCATAAGCAACACATCCAACGTCATTTCTTATTTCAATTTGATAAAGTGTAGTAACTACCGGAGAGGCCACAGGGCTTGCACAATCGTTGCAACTAAGTGAAGAAGAAGGACTCCAAACATTCGTATATATACCTGCATTACCGGTTACTGTATAATCAAGTGTAGTGCTTTCACCAAAATTAATCGAAACATCCGGCATTGCGTTGACAGTAAAGTCGTATTGATAAACGAGTGTAAATGCAGCACTAACAGAACAGGTATTAGCATCGCTGACTGTCACCAGATAATTTCCGGGACCAGCATTCAATAAATTATTTGTTGCAGAACCGGTAGACCAATGATATTGGTATGGAACAGAACCACCGGTTATATTCAGCGTAATACTTCCGTCATTATTGTTTGTAGGACAAGTAGGATTAACGAAGGAACTAGTGATCAACATTCCCGTTGGCTCAGTAATCATAATGTTTGAAGAAGTTGAACAAAGGTTATTGTCATTAACTGTAACAGAATAATTTCCTGCAACTACATTGATTCTGTTTTGAGTAGTAATTCCGTCATTCCAAACATATGAGTAAAGCGGTGTGCCTCCTGAAACAGAAATAGTAATTGCACCATCTGAATAACCGTTACATGTAATGTTTGTATGCATTTCACTCACACTAACAGCTGTTGGTTCTGTAAGAGAAATGCTCATAACTGCTGAACAGTAATTATTATCGCTAACAGTTACCGTATAATTTCCGGCAGTCATATTCAGTGGATTTGCAAGAACTGATCCGCTGTTCCACAAATAACTGTAGGAAGGAGTTCCTCCCGATACTGCTAAAGTTATCCAACCATCGTTGCCGTTATGGCAGGAAACATTTTGATGAGTTTCAGCAATTTGTACAGCACTTGGTTGATTGATAGTTGTACTTAAGGAAGCACTGCATGAGTTGTTATCATTAACAGTCACAGAATAGTTTCCAGTTGAAACATTGGTTCTATCCTCTGTAGTTAATGCATCATTCCAAACATAAGTATAAGGCGATGTTCCTCCGGAAGCAGTTAGATCAATAGAGGCTGTGCTGCCTCCGTTGCACAAAACATCGACATGCGATTCAGCTAAATTAATTGCAGCCGGTTCGGTGATATTTACGGTTAACGAAGAGCTACAAGCATTATTATCATTAACTGTTACAGAATAATTTCCTATAGAAATATTATTACGGTCTTCAGTGGTGGTGGCATCGTTCCAAACAAATGTATAAGGTGATGTCGCACCGGTTGGTGTAATATTGATACTTCCTGAACTTCCTCCATTACACAAAACATTAGCGTGGGTTTCAGAAATACCCAGTAAACTCGGTTCAGTAACGCTTACGTTTAATGAGATTACACAGGAGTTATTATCCGTTGCACTTACCGAATAATTTCCTGCCGGTATATTGCTTCTGTTTTGAGTAATTACTCCATCATTCCATAAATAGGTATAAGGTGCTGAGCCGCCATTAACCGTCAAATTAATACTTGCATCGCTGAATAAATTGCAGGAAACATTCGTATGCGATTCAGAAATAGCTAAACCGGAAGCACTATTCACAGTAACTAATAAAGATGATATGCAGGCGTGATTATCAGAAACCGTAACCGAATAATTACCTGTTGTGATATTTGCTCTATCCTGCGTAGCTACTCCATCATTCCATAAATAAGTATACGGAAAAGTTGCTCCGGTAACTGTAACATCAATACTTCCGGTGTTTCCACCACTACAAGCCACGTCTACATGAGTTTCGGTTACAGTCAAAATTGTCGGCTCTGCTATATTTACGCTTAAAGAAGAAGAACATAAGTTGTTATCGGTTACTGTAACAGAATAATTACCGGTAGAAATATTATTCCTGTTTTGAGTAACAACTGCATCGTTCCAAATAAAAGTATAAGGCGAGGTTGCTCCGTTCACATTCAGGTTGATAGAACCGGTACTGTTACCATTACAAAAAACATCCAGATGGGTTTCGTTCACAATTAATGAAGTCGGCTCCGTTATCCCTACGGTTGATGATATTGAACATGAGTTATTATCGGTAATAGTGAAAGAATAATTTCCGGCAACCAAATTGATTCTATTTTGAGTTGCAATTCCGTCATTCCAAACATAATTATAAGGAGAAACCCCACCGGACGGAGAGATATTGATACCACCGGTGTTGCCGCCATTGCATAAAACATTTACATGCGTCTCGTTAACTGTTAAATTAGCAGGTTCACTCACAACTATACTAAAGGATACTGAACAGGAATTATTATCCGTAACCGTTACAGCATAATTCCCGGCAGAAATCCCGGTTCTGTTCTGCGAAGTGTTAGCATCATTCCATTGATAGTTATAAGGTGATGTTCCTCCTCCAACATTTAGATTGATAGATCCGGTGTTTGCACCATGACATAAAATATTTGTATGCGTTTCCCCAACATTTAAAAGAGCAGGCTCTGTAATCTGCATCGAAATCGAAAATGTGCAGGCATTATAATCACTTACCGTTACTGAATAATTTCCGGCAGATAAAAAAGACCTGTTCTGAGTATTGTTCCCATCATTCCAAGCATAAGTGTAGGGAGAGACACCACCGGAAGGCGAAATAGTAATAGTACCAATACTACCGCCATTACAAGTAACATCTGTATGCGTTTGAGTTACACCAAAGGCAGGGGGGTCTGAAATAGTAATAGATATAGAAGTTGAGCAGGTAGTGGCATCAGATGCTGTTACAATATAAGTCCCCGCTACGAGATTAACTCTGTTTTGTGTCATAATACCATCATTCCATGCGAAAGAATAACCTGGCGTAGCACCTGCTGCGGATATATTTATTGAAGCGTTGTTTCCTCCAAAACACAAAACATCTGAATGAGTTTCAGTAAGCGTCAAAGCAGAACCTGTGCTTATTAGAATTGAAATGGATGCAGTGCAAGCATTATTATCTGTAACAGTAAGGGAATAATTTCCGGCTGAAATATTTATGCGGTCCTGAGTAGTTGCGCCATCATTCCATAAATAGGTATAAGGCGAAACCCCTCCTGAGTTAGTGACATTGATAGCCCCCGGAGTTGCACCTCCGCAAGTAACATCAGCATGAACCTCACTTAAACTTTGTGCCACGGGTTCAGTAATAACTATGCTTATTGATGCAGAACATAAATTATTATCTGTTACCGTCAATGAATAATTACCGGCCGTAAGGTTTGTTCTATTCTGAGTAATCACGCCATCATTCCAATTAAAACTTAAAGGAGCTGTCCCCCCATTAGTTGTTACAGTAATTGAACCTGTGCCGGCACCATTGCAAAGCACATTTGTATGCGTTTCTGAAATCGTTAAAAGAGGTGGTTGTGAAATTGTACCTGAAATTGTAGTAGTGCACAAAGCATTGTCTATTACAGTAACTGAGTAGGTCCCAGACGTAACACCAATTAGATTTTGAGAAGTTGTGACATTACTCCATGAAAACGTATACGGTGACTGACCGCTGCTTACAGCTAAATTAATTGCTCCGTTGCTTCCACCATTACAACTAACATTTGATACTGTTGTTGAAAGTGTCATTACAGGTATTATGATTACTGTAGTGGATGCGGTTGCCGTACAGTTTGCCGCATTTGTAACCGTAACAGTATAAGTTCCACTCATTACTGATGTAGAATTGGTAATCGCAGGATTTTGAGTTGTATTACTAAATGAATTCGGGCCACTCCATGAATAAGAATTACCGCCACCTCCGTTTAAATGAATTGTTGAATTAGTACAATAAGGACCCGTATTAGTAGCTGTTGGTATTGGAAGCGCATTCACTGTCACAGAAATAGTTCCGGTAGCTGTACAGGTGTTGCTATTAACCACGGTTACAGTATAAGTAGTATTTGACGTAGGTGAAACAATCCCCCCGGAAACGTTTCCAACTAATCCGGTACTCCATGCATACGTTGAAATTGTTCCACTGCCTGCTGTTGCGTTCGCTGCAAGGACAGTACTTTGTCCATTACAAATTGCAATTGGATTTAAGGAAGGTGCGACTGTTGGTTTTGCATTCACTGTTACAGAAACGGTTCCGGTAGCTGTGCAGGCATTACTGTTGGTTACAGTTACGGTATAAATACTATTTGTGATTGGCGAAACTAAACCACTGGCCACATTACCTAAACTACTGCTCCATGTATATGTTGAAATCGAACCGCTTCCTGGTGTCGCATTAGCAGAAAGTGTAGTGCTTTGTCCGTTGCAAATTGCTACAGGGGTGGCTGCCGGTGCAACAGTGGGTGTTGCATTCACCATTACGTTTGTTTGCGCAGTAGCGGTACATCCCACTCCAAAAGTTACAGTAACCGTGTATGTGCCACTCATAGCTGACGTGGCATTAACTCTTGTGGGACTCTGTTGTGTTGAAGTATATCCACCCGGTCCACTCCAGTTATAACCTGTTCCTACATTCGATGAACTTAATGTAACTGTTTGCCCTATGCAGTAAGGGCCTGTATTATTTGCAACAGTTGAACCGACAGTATTCGCATTAACTGTAATTGAAGTTCCAACAGAACAACCAAGATTATCTGTTACTGTAAGAAAATAATTTCCGGAGGCAAGATTAATTATAGAATCTGCACCATTAACATTGTTGTGGGTTGCAATTACCGTTCCGGACGAATTTGCCCAAACATAATCCCAAGGGGCAGAACCATTACCCGAAGCTACGATCTTACCATCATTCAAACCACAATTGGTATTGGAGGTAGTAATAACCGGTTGCGCACAACAGGCAAGTGCTGCGAGAAAGTTTACAATCGGGTCATTGGTACATCCAAGGCTTCCCCAAGAACCGGATTCTGAATCACCCAATGTATTGATGGAAACAGATAAATTTGCACCGGGGGTACAGGCACCTGGCGGCTGGGTGGTAATCTGCCAGCAAAAAGTACGAGGGCATGCAGTGCCAACACCTACATCGCCAAAATTATTACCGGGGTTTGCATCAATCACTCCGCTTGAACTGCCTGAAGTAGTCTCATACCAAAAGCCAGGCCCGTAAGTAGTACCGGCATAGTTGCCCGTAACACTATTATAAAATCCCCAATAAGCGCCAGTAGTTGTAGAACAAGAGGGTGGTAAAGAAGTAGCCGTGAGCGTTGCAAGATTCCACCCCGCACCGAAATTTAAGTCTATTCCATGTAACCAGTTAGCAGCAGTTTGATTGTAATTTGAAACGGTGAAACAGAATTGAACAGTTTGACCCGCTCCATAAGTTCCATTTACCGGTGGTGGTGTTACTTGTAAATCTTCTGCCAACAGACAATTATCACAATCATAATTATTACGGATAGTAAGTGTAAAATCACCTACATCAGCCACGTTTCCTCCCGAAATTTGCAGGTAATAGAAATCATTAGGAGTGATAGGTGCATATGTTTGAGATAAAGTTCCCCCGCTACCCGTAAAACAGGCAAGCGGTAATAGCGCATTACAGTTATTTCCGTTATATAAACTTACATTCGGATTATTAAGTGCATTTGCTAAACTCGCAATATTGAGAACCAGTTGGGTACCGGTTGCCTTAAAACGATACCAAACATCAGTTCCGGGGGTTGCACAACCTACAACGGCTGAATAGGGGTTCTCTGCAATAGCTCCTACATTGCTAAGGTTAAATGTAACAGCAGTCCCATTTGAAATCGTTCCTCCGCTTACACAAGCCGGGGGAGTAGGCAGTGTTCCGAGGTCACAGGCCTGGGTGCATATATCCGGCAAAGGTGATAAACACGATGAGCTGGGTGGTGGAGGAGTGTTACATGTTACCAATAAAGGTATACAAACTGTATTGTTGGTACAGAAATATTTGTCAACCAAAACCCATAAAGTACCAGTGAAAGTTGCGGTCCATGTCACCGTTGATTGAAGTCCGCAGTTATCATCGTTATAACCCAAAGAACCACCTCCGCTACTATTATAAATAGTGATTTGAGTATCGTAAGCTGTATTGCCGCAGGTCGTAAAAGTATAAACCGTACCCGCAACTACAGAGACTGCCACATATTGTCCACCTTGAATACAGGATGTTATTGTTTCGGGTGAACCGGTACATGCCGGAGAATAACTCATCAGCAAAGTATTATCATTAGCACATTGACCCTGAACTTTCAGTTGCGCAAAGATTAATAGCACTAAGCAGTTAAACAATATTTTTTTCACAATCAAATACATGATTTAGTTTGCGATGTTACCGAGACTGCAACAGCAAGAAAGACAAAAATTCAAACGCACCTGTTGCCCGGACACATAACAGTAAGCCAATTAACTCTTACAGTGCGAAGATAACCTGTTTTTACTGAGAAGTCAAGTTGACAAATTGCTATTGCAATCAGTTCCTTTATTTTTTACCCTTTAGGGACGACAAAGCAAGATAAATTCAGCTCAGGGGCTTAACAGCAGAAATATTTAGGTGTAAAGTTTATTTCTCTTCTAATTTATTAAGCCTTCTTTCAATAGAAAAAAGAAAAAGGAAAATGCAGGATAGAATAATGACAAGCACAGCTACCACTACATAAATTTTCAAATTGCTTTTAAAAAAATCGTTGGTATCTGTTTCTCCCTGTGCAAAAGCAGAGAACGATAAAAGAATAAGCAATAGGATATTTAAAAACTTTTTCATGATTCCCGTTTTTGTTGAATGAACTGAATGCGAATTAGAACTGAAAGAATCCAGAAGCCAAGTAAAATCCAGCCAATAACAGCCGGGTAAAAAAACAACCTGAGAGTGCTGTCCAAATCATATTTACTAAAGGCAGGATTGCCCCCATTTCCTGGATGCATAGAATCAGTTAAACGCGGCAACACAAATACGCATAGAATAAAAATCACAAACGCAAAAACATTATACACTGCTGATATCTTAGCACGACTAAACTTATCTGCCAGAGAACTGCGTAAAATTAAATATCCGAAATAAAAGAACATGGCAACCAAAGCAGCAGCCATCTTTATATCTTCCAGCAATAGTTTTCGAATTACATCGTTCCACGAAACTCCGATATACCAAGTATATTTTGACCAGATTAACCCCGTTAAATAACCACAGACCCCAAATAACATTCCAACCACTACTGCCTGATTAGCCAGCGTATCGTGTTTCATCTCTCCTTTCATCAAATACAGAATGCTGGCTAAGAGCGAGGCAAAGAGTAGCATCGTCATAGCAAACCACATAGGGACGTGAAAGAATGTATTGCGAATGGTTTCGTATAATATTTCGCGGTACGGAAAACAAACTAAATGATGGTGGTTGTTTTTTACTTCCGGTTCTGTTGCAGTCAGCAATGTAGTAGATAAAGAATCAACTGCTGGTGCTTTTACCAAAGTTATGGCATCGCGCAGAGCAAAAGTGCCATCCAGCTCATCATTGATGACTACATCAATGCTTGAAGGGGTAAAATTATTCTGTTGTAACGAGCTGACAGCAAATTGAGCTTCGGCTTTTTCGTTATTTATAATTTTAGAAGATAATGGAGCATAGTAATTACTCCGGTTCTTAAACCACAGTTGGATTTTACCTGCTTTTTCGGAACTAAAATGTGAATGATAGCAGGTAATCTGAAAAGTATACACTGAATCGGTATAAAGAGAAACCGGGTTTACTTTGGTGATTCCCGGACCCATAGGAACAAAAAAGCTGCCGGCAACAACATATGTCAGTAAAACAATACTCAACCATTTCCACCATTAGGTAGCACAATAAATGACTATTATGTTATAACAGTAACTCCATATACTGGTGCATCTGGTGGCGGGGTGGCTGGCCCAGGAAGAACTACTACGGTTAAAAGAAATACAGCAACA
>CAIYOV010000403.1 GCA_903927935.1 uncultured Bacteroidota bacterium
ACATCATTATCAACTTTTACATAAGGAAGAATGCGGTTGATGAGGGGCAAATCGAAACCGGGAACTGCTTGTAATTCAAAAATGGAAATCAGTTTTCCGTTCTTCGAAATGTATTCGAGCAAGGTAGAAATCTGTTGCGCGTTCAACAAAGGCAAATCATCTAATTCGTTGGCATCGGCTGTGTTTAAGTTGATGGGATGTTCTTTGAAACGTTCGAGCTCATCAATGTAAGCATCGTAATCAAAAGTTTCACTTTCGGTTTGTTGCGCGTTGTTTTCGATTACATCCTGCACATCGTTCCCATCGCTTTGTTGCACAGGTGGTTTTGGTTGAACCTGCGAGAAAGAGTAACCAAAATTCAGCAGGCAGTATGCAAGAAATAAAATACGTTTCATTTCTTCTTCTTGGCAAATGAATAAATGATTGCTGCTTGTGGAGTAAAGCCAAGCACAGGATGATAGGAAGAAGCCAAATCAATATTCAGACCTTTTACATTTACGCCTAAACCAAATGATGCGCTGAACGGAGTTGTTTGCGCTCCTGCACGAATATGCAGATACTTTATAGGACGGTATTCAATACCGCCTTTAAACTGCGGCTTGTAATGAATGTCTTGTTCATACTCGGCAGCGAGTAATACTTTAGGCGATGGCTCGTAACCCAATCCGAATTTGATAACAGTTGGCAGGCGTTCGCCAAACACTTTATCAACTTTGTAAGGAACCGGATTGTAAATGTGCGCGCCAATCGTCAGCACTTTCCACGGTTTGTATTGAAAGCCCAATTCAAACGAGTAGAAATTGCGGCTTCCATTCTCAAAAATCATCATCCGCAAAAAATCAAACTGCAAACCGATAGAAAATTTCTCTCCGAATTTTCGTGCATACGCGAATCCGAATTTTGTTTCGTTGTAATATTTATAGCCGTAATAATTCGCACTTAAACCAAACGTTCCAATCTTTGCATTAACCGGTAGGGCCAAGGCTCCATTAAAATTATTGATACTTGCGTTGACAAATTTTCGGTCAGCATACAGGCCTACGGAGTAATTAGTCATAAAAGCCAAACCTGCCTGATTAGTAGTAGTCGAGAAAACATCACTAAGCGATATCGAAGCATCACCCATTGCTGTGGCCCGTGCACCGGCAGTAAAGTTATCCCCGGAGGCAAACGTAAAATTTAGAATGCAGAGTGCGGAGAAAATAAAGAGTAGAAGTTTCTTCATCAGTCCTAATGTAAACGTATTTCAGCTAATCGTATAAATTTGTTCCGAATAAAATATGAACATGAATTCAATAAGGGGGAAATGGGCGTTGATAACAGGAGCCACATCGGGTTTTGGAAAAGCCACAGCAGATTTGTTTGCTAAAGAAGGGTGTAACGTAATTATCACCGGAAGGAGAACAGAAAAATTAGAAGCACTTTCGAACATTCTCAAGGAGAAATATCATGTGCAGGTTATCTTCTATTGTTTCGATGTGCGCGAGTTGAATAAATGTGTGGAAATGGCAAACGATTTAGCCGAACGCGAAATTGCACCTGATATTCTGGCGAACAACGCGGGGCTGGCCTCCGGAAAAAATAAAATTCACGAAGGGCTGATTGGTGATTGGGAAAAAATGATTGACACCAATATAAAAGGTTTACTTTACATCACCCGTTCTGTTTTACCAATGATGGTGGCGCGGAATGAAGGTCATGTAATAAATATCGGCTCTGTTGCCGGACATTTGGTTTACCCGGAAGGTAATGTTTACAATGCCACTAAATTTGCGGTAAAGGCATTGAATGAAGCTATTAACTTAGATTTAGTAGGCACCAATGTCCGCTGTTGTTCAATTGACCCGGGGGCGGCTGAAACAGAATTCTCTAAAGTTCGCTTTCATGGAGATGAGGAAAAGGCAAAGCAAGTTTACGAAGGTTACCAACCACTAAAACCGGAAGACATTGCCAACATCATTTACTTTGTAGTAACCTCACCCGTGCATGTAAATATTACCAACTTAATAGTGTACCCTACGGCACAGCGCAGCGTTTATGTTTGGGATAAGAAATAACAAAGAGATCAAGTAAGCATTAATTAATGCATATCTCCTTCCATTGGCTTTTGGCAGCAATGAGGAAGGTTGTTAAATGCTTCTTCGTTCTTCTTCACATTATCGGCATCGTAACCGGTATTAGCAATTACTTCACGAAGCTTATCAGCATCGGTTTTTGAAGGATCATACTTAATCTTCATCTTTTTATTATTCAGATTCAGCATGGCTTCTTCTACTCCATCGGTTGCTTTCAGTGCCTTTTCTAAACGTGCTTTACAAGAACCGCAAATAGCTGAAGTTTGAATTGTTACTACCTGATTTTTTTGTTTTTCAGCTGCGCTTACACCGGCAGACACTACTGTAATCAGAATGATAGCAAAGAAAAATTCCCTCATTATTTTTTTCATTTCGTTTAATTTTTATGTTGTAAAGATAACGAATGAATGAATTAAATAGTTCATCCATCCTTTTCCATTAACTTACTTTAAAACAAATCTAACTCCCGTAAAAACATTGGCCCCTCTCAGCGGCCCCCAGATAAGTGAAGCATCAAATTGATTACTAAACGGCTGGTCGCCTGCAATAATTGGGTTCTTCTGGGTAAAGTTCAGAAGGTTCTCCCCTCCTACATAAATTTCCCAACGCTTCCATGTAAACGTTATCTGTGCATTCAACTGAAAAAAATCTTTCGATTGCCCAGGTCGTTTGTTTGCCTCATCGTTTACCGAAGTATCAGGTATACGTGTTTTACCGAACCAGTTCAACCCGGTGTTGAAACGCCAGTGCTTATTCTTGGTGGTGTATTCAAGTGAAACCAGACCACGGTGTTGCGGACGAAGCGGAATAATTTTCCTGCCACTTATAAAATCGGTTTTTGCCTGTTCGAATTTGTAAGCCAGTTTTACATCAAAGCGTTTTATTATTTCATAACTGGCTTCTACCTGAATGGCATTAGCAAACGATTTACCGGTGAGGCTGTAAAACTGCAACAGCCGGGCATCTTCTAAATCAACAACTGTTTGATGAATAAAATCGGTGCGATAATAATCTACACTAATGTTGCCTTCTCGGAAATTGAGAAAGAACTTATAATTAAGACTCGCTCCATAGTTCCATGCTTCTTCCATTTTAATTTTGGGGTCAATTACTATTTCGCGGCTGTTTGCCAGCAAGCCAAAATTTTCGGCAAACAGAGTTGGTACGCGGTAACCCCTGCCGGCAGAAAGGCGAAGACTGAAATCGTAAACAATGTTCCACTTAAAATTAATGCGCGGTGAAACTAGTGTTCCGTAACGATTATGCTGATCGACCCGCATACCGGTAACCAGCATCACCTTTTTATCTTTTCCGAAATTGAAATTTGCCTCGGTAAATATGCCGGGAACTATCTCTAATCTATTTCTTTGAAACGTATCGAATTTCTCGGTCACATAATCAGTGAGCACAGAGGCACCTATCTTGAGGGCGTTTTCGTTTTCGTTCAGAGTTTTCTGATAAATGAAATTGAAGTAACCGAAATGCTCCAGACCGTTATAATCTTTGCGACCCACATAACCGAACTGGTTCTGATAAATGTATTTGTATTGAATACCGATGAAGTTCTGCTTAGGAAGATTCATCCCAGTTTTCACAAAGGCTTCAACCCGGTTAGTGTTTAATCGTAAGCCCCAAGCGTTTTGAGCAAACCGGTTTTCGTTCGGATTAAATTGAATGGAACCTCCTGTTCTGTCTTCGATAGTTGCCGCGGCACCAAACCATAAATTAAAAATCTTACCACTCAAAAATGTAAACCGGTGAAAAAGATTCAGGTTTTTCACCAGCGGATTATCTAGATAATGGTCGTGGTTCATATCCATCTTCAATAGCGAGAGCTGACCATTAAGCGAAGTAAGGGTGCTCCACTTCTTGTTTATTTTTGTGGCAGAAATCAGGTTCAGTTCGGTACGTAAATCCTGATTGAGAAACAGGTTGGCATACAACCGGTCGGCATTCTGCGGCTTTTTTAGTTCTACATTTATCTGCCCGGTCATGCTTTCGTAACCGTTTACCACACTACCAGCACCTTTGTTTACCTGAATAGAATTCATGAGCGGCCCCGGAATATAATTGAGACCGAAAGTATTTCCGAGGGAGCGGATGCTCGGAATGTTTTCGATCATAATTTGCGTATAAATACCATCTAAGCCCAACATGCGTATTTCTTTTGCACCCGAAACGGCATCGGTAAAATTTACATCTACGGTGGCTGAGTTTTCAAAGCTTTCACTCAGATTACAGCAGGCATCCTTCATCAGGTCGTGAGAGGTAATCACTTCCACATTCATAGGTGTCATTTCTAGACGGGTAGCTTTTTTCTTTGCAATCTCCACATCTTTAAACTCAACTTGCCTCCGTGTGGTATCTGTCTGCGAAAAAGCAGGGTGAACAGCGAAAAGAAAACAGGCAATAAAAAATATAGGTTTCATCTCTTTAAATTTTAAACCCTAAATCCCATTAGGGGGACTTTGGTTATTTCATCAACAATAAATTCTCAAACGAGAAATTGGCTCCATTAAATAAGGAGCATAAGATGAATTCTAAATGCGGAAGGTTTGTGTAAAAGTGTTTTCGCTTTTACAGAGAACTGGAGGAGGCGATGTGTTGGATGAATTGGGAATTACACTTTGATGTGCACAGAAAACAAAAAGTTGAGAAGTTGGCAGAACTATAGATTCCAAAATAACTTCTTTCCTTTCGGTGGTCGGCTGATTAATAAAACCCTGTTTCAGTAATTTTGAGCTGACCTCGCAGCACGAAGATTTCTTTAAAGTGCAATGACCGGTACTTTTACTTTCGGCACAGCAACGCTTTGGATTACCAATACTAATGTTGGTTCGTTTTGATTTAAGGCAGGTATGCGCATAAATGGTTTGTCCGCTATCGGCAAACAAAATAAGAAGCGTAAGAATAAATGTGATGACCCGCTTTAAAAGCATGAGTCAAATATAGCGATTGCATTTTACAGTTTACGTATTGCAATGCGTGTTTGCATTTATTGGGTATTTCATAAGCAGGGTTTTGTATTTTTCCGCCCGATGGATATTTTCCTTATACTCGGCTACATTGGGGCTATACTTACCGGACTGGTGCTTGGTTTATTGGGAGGTGGAGGTGCCCTGCTTTCTATACCGGTGCTGGTTTATCTGTTTCATTTGCCCGCTTCGGTGGCTACCGGTTATTCACTTTTTTTAGTGGGCATTACCGCTTCGAGCGGTGCAGTGCAGAACATCCGCAAAAAATTAGTGGATTACTATGCCGTATTGTATTACGGAGTGCCTTCTACACTTACTGTTTATTGTATGCGCAGGTTTGCAATACCTGCTTTGCCCAAGCAGATTTTTACGATAGGCAGTTTTACGCTCGATAAAAACCACCTGATACTTTTTGTGCTTTCGATAGTGATGTTTGGGGCGGCTTATAAAATGATTACCACCCGGCATGAGGAAGAAAAAGATGCACCTGCGGGGAGCATCGACCGAATACAACTTGCGCTCTATGCAGTTTTAATAGGAGGCTTTCTGGGACTTGTGGGCGCAGGAGGTGGATTTTTAATGGTGCCTGCCCTTATTTATTTTGCCCATCTGCCTATGCGCAAAGCGTTGGGTACCTCACTGGTGCTGGTAGCGGCTAATTCATTTATCGGCTTTTTGGGCGATGTGCACTCTAATGCTAACATGGACTGGAAATTCCTGTTCCTTTTTTCGGCCTTTTCTATTGCCGGAGTGTTTACAGGCACTTATCTGCAAAGGCATATCCGTGCTGAGCAGCTAAAAAAGTATTTCGGCTGGTTTATTTTGCTGGTGGCGGTGTTTATGGTAGTTAAGGAATTATCGAGATAATACGCATATAACTCATGTTTTATGGTTCAAAGTCATGACTCAAATCTTATAAGTCATGACTCATACCTTGAAAGTCATGACTCAAAACCTATAAGTCATACATCACAACTTGAAAGTCATGACTCAAATCTTATAAGTCATACCTCACAGCTTGAAAGTCATGACTCAAATCTTATAAGTCATACCTCACAGTTTGAAAG
>CAIYOV010000404.1 GCA_903927935.1 uncultured Bacteroidota bacterium
AAATATCTTTATACAGTTCGCTATCGTCAGGGTAAGGTGAGTTTTCGGCAAAAGTTACACAGTCCTCAATTTCCTTTTCTACACGGGCAATAATCGTATCTACCTCTTTTTGCGTGGCATATTTCTTTTTCAAAATAGTATCGAGCGTGGTTTCAATAGGATCCAGTTTCTTATAAGCTTCCACTTCATCTTTGGTACGGTATTTCTGCGGGTCGCTCATCGAATGCCCTTTGTAACGGTAGGTACACATCTCTAAAAATGTTGGCCCATCTCCCTTACGGGCTCGCTCTGCGGCCCGTTCTATAGCTTCATGCACCGGTTCGCATTTCATGGCATCTACACTTTCGCTTGGCATGTCATATGCTTCACCTAAAGTTGAGATCTTGGTAACGTTCGAAGTTCTTCCCACTGATGTTCCCATGGCGTAACCATTATTTTCGCAAACAAAAATGACCGGTAGTTTCCAGGTCATTGCCATGTTGAAGGTCTCATGCAATATTCCCTGGCGGGCAGCACCATCACCGAAATAACAAATCGTCACGTTGTCTTTACCATTGTATTGGTCGGCAAAAGCAATTCCTGCACCTAATCCAATTTGTGCTCCCACAATTCCGTGTCCACCGAAAAAACTATGCTCTTTGGAAAAGAAGTGCATTGAGCCGCCTTTGCCTTTGGTGCAACCGGTTGCTTTGCCAAACAGTTCTGCCATAGCTTCATTACAGGTAATTCCTTTCGCAATACCCAAGCCATGGTCGCGGTAAGCAGTAATCATTCGGTCGTCTGCGCGTAAAGCACTCATTGTTCCCGCAGCGATAGCTTCCTGCCCGATATACAAATGGCAGAAGCCCCGTATTTTTTGTTCACCGTATAGCATGCCCGCACGCTCTTCAAATCTGCGCAGTTTCAGCATTAGTTCATACCAATATAAATAGGTCTGTTTGGTTATTTTCGCCATTCAACTTTTCTTTTAAAAAGCGGGACGAAAGTAATGTTTCTGAGTAAAATCACACTTCTTAATTTCAAAAATCACGAATCGCTTTCACTCAGTTTTTCTAAGAAGATTAATTGTTTTATAGGTAAGAATGGAGTAGGTAAAACAAATATCGTGGATGCTGTTTATTACCTTTGCTTAACCAAAAGTTATTTCAACTCAGTTGATCAGCAGAATATTTTATTCACTAAAGATTTCTTTCGTTTAGAAGGAAGATTTCAGAAACAGGATGGGGCATTTGAAATAGTTTATAAGCTTCCAACCAACAAACGAAAGGAACTTTTAATAAACGATGTTGCTGTTCCTAAATTGAGCGACCACATCGGCAATTTTCCCTGCATTATTGTCTCACCGGATGACAGTCAACTTATACTCGGTAGTAGCGAAGAGCGGAGAAAATTTTTAGATGGAACCATTTCACAGATAAATCATGAATACCTGGAGTGGCTAATTACTTATAACAAGGTATTAGCGCAACGCAATGCCGCTTTAAAACGGTTTGCTGAGACAAGGTATACGGATAAGCATCTTCTAGAATCGTACGATAAGCAACTGATTCCGCTAGGAACTAAAATTTACGAAGCACGCAAAGTAGTGATGCAGAAACTGCAACCTATCTTTCAAAAATTTTATAAGCAGATAAGTTTGGAAAGGGAGCTGGTGAATTTTGCATACTATTCTCAATTGAATGAAAAAACTTTCGATGAATTGCTCGAAGGTAGTTTGAACAGAGATGTAATGTTGCAGCGAACCGATGTTGGAATTCATAAAGATGATATGGAGTTTTTCCTTGGAGCGAACAAAATGAAGAAGTTTGGCTCTCAGGGTCAACAGAAGAGTTTCATCATCTCTATGAAGTTTGCCCAATACGACCTTATTGCGCAAAGCAAACAATTCAAACCGCTTTTACTTATTGATGACATCTTCGATAAACTCGATAACGACCGCAGCCAGAAACTAATTGAGTTAATTGCCGGAAGCGAATTCGGACAAATTTTTCTTACTGATACATATGATGCTCACATCCGTGAAACGCTGAAAGGAAGAGAAGATTTGTTTGAAGTAATAGGAGTGTAAATCAGAAACGATGTTTCATTGAGTTCTGTACCCAATCCTTCTTGGCAAACTGTTTTGCTTTAAAATTCAGGAAGAAATTTGGAAGAAAACGCTTGACATGAAAAACCATCTTTGCCTGCCAAGGGTGAAGAATATAGAAACTTCCCTTACCAGCTTCAGTTAAAATATAATCTGCAATATCATCCGGTGAAAACTTGGCGCGTTGAATAATTGTTTGTCCGATCTTTGCAGAATTTTCATCGCCTTTATGATGCTGCATAATATTGCTGCGGAAAAAAGTGGGACACACTACGCTTGCATCAACACCAAAGCCTTTTACCTCGGCATAAATAGTTTCCATTAATGAAATGACGGCCGCTTTGGTTACATTATACATACCCATGTTCGGCATGTTAGCTAACCCTGCCGCACTGGCAATAGATATAATATGACCGCTGCCTTGTTTTTTGAAAACCGGAACAGCGTAATGTGAACCATATATCACTGCCATTTGGTTTATACCGGTTATCCAGTCCCAATGTGCTAAATCGTATTCCCCGATTAAACCGCCATCGCCTACCCCGGCATTATTGATGAGTAAATCAAGTCCACCGGCTGTTGAGATAAAATCATCAAAGGCAGTTTTGTAATCTTCTTTTTTCGAAACATCAAACTTGTAGGTAAACGCTTTCCCGCCCGCATCTTCAATCAGTTTTTTCGATTCGACAAGTGCTTCTTCTTTTATATCAGTAATGCCGATTGTCCATTCGTCTTTAGCCAACGCCAGACTTAATGCCCTGCCAAGTCCACCGCCACCACCGGTAATCAATGCTCTTTTCTTAGGGTGTTTAATTGAAAGTTTATATGCCATAAGTTTTAAATGTTAGTGAGTTAAAAAACTGCGAACGAATATCTTTAAAAAGTTTCCAAACTCCTGAATCAAAATTTTCCAGTTCATTTTGGAGAGGGTAATTTCGGGACGTAATTCTACCACAATTGTTTTTAGTGAAAGCTTTTTACGGGCAGAGAGAAAAATAAATTCCAAATCGAATAGATACCTGTTGATAGTTGTTTGAAGAAGAACTTCTTTGCCCTTCTGATTAAATCCTTTCAATCCGCATTGAGTATCATCAGTAGGAATTCGGAGGAATGTTTTAATGAACCACCGGAGCAGTTTTGAGATTCTGACTCTTGCCGCAGGAAGATGTGCGTAATACTCCTCTCCGCGAATCCCAATTGCAACATCAACATTTTCGTTTTTAAGAGTGGAGTAAATTTTTAAAAAACTTTCGTGTGTATAAGGGAAATCAATATCTGTATAGATAATCAACTCACCAGTTGCGGCCCTTACTCCTTCCCGTAAAGCGAATCCTTTGCCTTTATTTTCGGGATACGAAATGATTTTTATTCCGGAATATATTTTTGAAAGTTCTTCTGCGTTTTGCTTTAAAAAATTAGTAGTGCTGCCATCATTTACCAATATAAGTTCGGTGTTGGTAGCAATATTTTTATTTTTTAAAAAATTGCTGACAATATTATTCTCCCAATCTTTTGATGGATTGTAAGAAGGAATGACAATCGATAAATGAAAATCAGGTTTCAGAGATAGAGTTTACGCAAGTTTAATTTAAACTTCTGAAATCAACCGGAACAACTCTACTTACACCCTGCTCTGCCATGGTAACCCCATAAATGGCTTCCACCGAACTCATCGTCATTTTGTTGTGTGTAACGATGATGAATTGCGAATCTTTCGAAAACTCGCTGATGATTTTGTTGAACTTGCCGATGTTGGCATCATCGAGCGGAGCATCTACCTCATCGAAAATACAGAATGGAGCGGGCTTTAAAAGATAGAGAGAAAACAAAAGAGCAGTTGCAGTTAAGGTTTTTTCTCCACCCGACAATTGATCAATTACCGTTGGTCTTTTTCCTTTTGGTTTAGCAATGATTTCGATTTTAGATTCAAGCGGGTCATCCGGATTTACCAGAAACAAATCGCATTGGTCATCGGCACTGAATAGAGTTTGAAATACTTTAATAAAACTCTCTCTGATTTTTGTAAAGGCTTCAACAAATTGTGTTTTGGCAGTAGTTTCAATTTCTTTGATGGTATCCATCAAGGAGTTCTTTGCGTTTTCTAAATCTGTTTTCTGCACAATGATAAAATCGTAACGCTTTTTCATTTCTTCAAAAGCTTCGAGAGCCATTGGATTTATTTCTCCAAAGTTTTCAATCCGTTTCTTGACTTTGTCAACTTCTGTCTGTACTTCTTCAAGCGGTTGCACCATTTCAAATTCTTCGTTCAGAATTACATTGATGTCGATGTTGAACTCTACGCTTAATCTTTCCTTCATGGAAGTAAGCGATAGCTTTAACTCACTGAATTTTTCGTTAATGTTATTGAGCAGGTTCACCACATTATCACGGTTACGGGTCAACTCTCTTACCTTGCTATCGAACTCATTAATCATTCCGCGTGAGTCGTAGTATCCTTTCTCTGCTGCTTCTACTTCGGCTGTATAACTTTCTTTATCGGCATAGTTGGAGAGTAATGCCACCTCGATTTCTTTCGATTTCTTCTGGCTTTCTTCTAATTGCATCTGGCTTTCTAGAATCACTTCGTTGTTTCTTGTTAACTGGCTCAGCAATGTTTCAATCTGACTTTTCTTAAAGCCCAGTTCCTGACTGATGGAGTTTACCCTGTTCTGCTGTTGATGAAACTCAATGTTCTTTTGGTTATAGCGGGATGATGCTTCACTCAGTTTGTTAGTGAGCTCCACAAACTCTTTATCGGTTTTCTCCAAAATTGCTTTGGCGGAACCTTGTGTATCGCGAAGGGTGGTAAGCTCAGTATTAATAGTTTCAACTTCAAGTTTCAGTTTATCTAAACGCTGTGTGATAGTTTTGCTTTTTTCATCAGCACTTTCTAAAAACTTTACCAAGCTATTGATGCTTGCCTGTGAGGCGGAAAATTTAGAAGCTAATTGATTTACATAGTTCCGCTGAGCATCAATATCGCGGGCTACACTCGATGCTTTCAGTTGATTAATTTTTACCTGTGCATTGGCAACCTGCTGATGCAGTTTGTAAGTGGAAAGTTCCAGTGACTTAATCTCTTCCTGTAATTTTTCGAGATTCTTAGCACGTCCGATTTTCTTTCCTTCAAATAAACCAACTGCTCCGCCACTTAATGAGAAATCTTTACGGATAAATTTTCCGCTCTTGGCAAGCACCACTACTTTCTTTCCTTGAGTGTCGAGATTTGTTGCATCAAATCCTGCATCCTCAATCATGTAAACCTTATCAAGCAGATAGGCACCCAGTTTTTTGTATTGAGCATCAAGTTCTACTAAATCGCTTACCGGTTTTGCTCCTCCAATTTCTATTGCAGCATTTGGCTCATATTTTTCAAACTCATCAAGGATGAAAAAATTGGCGCGACCCATCGAAGAATCGTTCAGCATGTTAACTGCCATAACCGCTTCCTGAATATTCTGAACCACATAGTAGTTCAGATACGGCTCCAGATAATTTTCAATAGCCACACGGTATTCTTCGGCACAATAAATAATATCAGAAAGGAGAGGGGCTTCTTTACTCCACTTTGCATTCTTCTTCAAAAACTTAATAGACTCGGGAAATCCTTCCAGATTTTCAACAAGGCTTTTTGTAAGATCAAACTCGTTCTTCTTTGCATCGAGAGAGCGTGTTTCGGCTGTAAGTTCCTGACGGGTTTTTTCAATAGAAGTTTCGAGTTCGGTAACTTCTTTCTTCTTGTTCTCTTCTTCAGTAATAAGCGACTGTAATTTCTGTTCCGCTACTTCTTTGTCGGTTTTTTGCTGCTCAAAATCTTTTTGAAGTTGCTCCAGTTCTAAACGTTTCTTCTGAACATCTTCATCGCTGTGAATCAAATCGCGCTGTAAACTTTCGTTGCTGCTGCGGTTTACGGCCAGTTGTTTTTCAAGCTCAAAAATGTGGCGTTCCTTCTCGGTGTAAAGTTTTTGCTCGCTGGTAAGTGTGTCTTTTAAACTGGTGTGCTGACTGCGAATTTCGTTCAACTCAGTTTCTAGTACCGTCAATTCATTCTTCCGTGCATCCAGAATCCTTGCTTCGCTTTCGTGATCAATTGAAAGTTTATCAATAGATAGTTTTAACTTCTCAACTGAGTCATTTGCCTCTACAATTTGCTTTTCGGCTGTATCTTTTTTGTCGAGTGCGTATTTTATTTGCGAATTGAGCAGGTTGCGCTCATTTTCTTTTTCGCCTACACCGGCAACCAGTGTGTTTAGTTTCCGTTGCACTTCAAACAATGCTTTTTCCTTATCTACATTGGTCAGTTTTTCTCTCTCAAGAGTTGCTTCGGCATGCGCTATTGCGGCTTCTAATTCAAACTTGTTGTCTTCCTCTTTCTTTTTCGATTGCTCCAGGTTTTTGAAAGTCTCTTTATACGATTGAAGGTTATAACGAGCCAGCAATAAACTCAACTGCTTGTATTCTTCTTTCAGTTCGTAATAGCGCTTGGTTTTTCTTGCCTGTGCCTCGAGGGTTTTAAGATTGCCTTCAATTTCGAAAAGCAAGTCTTTTACGCGCTCTAAATCGGCATCGGTGCCTTTCAGTTTATCAATGGTTTCTTTCTTGCGCTTTTTGTATTTGGCTACACCGGCTGCCTGCTCGAATAATTTTCTTCTTGAGTTATCGCGGTCGTTCAGAATTTCGTCCATCATTCCTAACTCAATAATGGCATAGCTGTCGGCACTAACACCGGTATCCATAAACAGCGAAGTAATGTCCTTCAAACGGCAAGGCACATCATTCAAGCGGTATTCGCTTTCTCCATCGCGGAAAAGCCTGCGGGTGATGGTAATGGTTTTGTAGTCGGACGAAATCAGGTTTTTAGTATTCTCGAAGGTGAGCGATACCTCTGCCATACTAGCGGCTTTGCGGTTCTTGGTTCCGTTGAAGATAAGGTTCTCCATCTTCTCTAAACGTAAATGCGAAGTCTTCTGCTCGCCCAATACCCAACGAATGGAATCCACCACATTGCTTTTGCCGCAACCGTTCGGGCCAACTACTCCGGTAATCTTATTATCGAAGTGAATGGTCGTCTTCTCGGCAAAGCTTTTAAATCCTTTAATTTCCAGTGTTGTCAATTGCATATTTCATCAGAGTTTATCGCGCTAAAACGGGGTGACGAAAATAGAAAAACACTTGGCCTAAAAACGGAAAGAAACCAACAGGTATCCACACTGTATCCACATAAACAGGGTTTTGATTCGAAATGAAAATAATACCTATTTTAACCGCCTAAAATCAAACAAAATGAAAGCAAACCGTATTCTATTATTCTTTTTTATGTTCCTTTTTGTAGCGGCAGACGCACAGGTAACTATTAACGGAGTTACACTTCCTGCAGGTATAAAAGCCGGAACGACCGACCTGGTTTTAAATGGAGGAGGCATCAGAAAAAAAATGTTTTTTAAAGTTTATACCGGAGGATTGTATGTAACTGCCAAAAGCAAAAATGCTGCGGAGATTGTAAGTGCCGATAAGGCAACGGGTTTCCGCCTTACTATTACCTCGGGAGTAATTAACAGCAACAATTTCAGCGAGGCCATAGAAGAGGGTTTTACAAAATCGCTGAAGGGTAATACTGCGCCTTTAAAATCTAAAATTGATATGCTGATAAGCACGTTTAAGAGCGAAGAAATAAAAGAAGGTGATATGTTTGAACTGGTGTATGTACCAGGCGAAGGAGTAAAGGCATCAAAGAACGGCAAACTTAAAACCACCATTGCGGGGCTTGACTTTAAGAAAGCCTTATTTGGTATCTGGTTAGGCGAAGACCCTGTGGATGCTGATTTAAAAGCAGGTTTGCTGGGAGGTTAATCTTCTTATCAGAGATTATATTTGTTAAAGCGCCTGTGATTTCACAGGCGCTTTTGTTTTTAGAAATACCTCACAGTCTGAGGACTTCCTTTCTCTTTCCGGAAATCGAAATCGAAACCCAGCACAACTTCGTGCGAGCCCGATGTGTAGGTTCTGAGTGATGAAACGGTAAGGTCGTAGGCATAACCCAGGCGCAGTTGTTTAGTAATGTTGGCGGTGGCCATAAAATTGTAGGAGTCGTTCAGGCGGTAAGCTGCCCCAATCCAAAGGCGGTCGATAAAAATAAAGGTGGCGTTAAAGTCGAAACTAATGGGCGCGTGAACCGGCACATACTTCAATAAAACCGAAGGCATGAACTTCACTTTCTTTCCTAAGTTGAAAACATAACCACCGGTAATGAGCAAATGATAATACTGCCGGGCAATGGTTGGTGAAGTTTCGAACACCGAAGTTTTTCCGTTAAGCCGGTTGGCGAGTAAATGCGGAAGCGAAGCCCCTACAAAAAATTTATCGGAGTAGATGTAAACACCAAAACCAAAGTTAGGCAGCCAGCGGTTTTGGTTATTGCCCGCAAAGTTAGGGTCGTTGGCTTCGGTGGTGGCTACACTGTTTAGGTCGGCCCGATAATTGGTGAAGCCGGCCGAAAGCCCGATACTCAATTTCACCTTCTTCTTTTTACCAATGGCAAGGCGATAAGCAAAACTGGCGTTCACCGAATTTTTTTTCGATACTCCAATCCGGTCGTAGGTGTAAATTAAGCCAAGCCCGATGTGGTTATTCTTTAAAGGGGAATGAACAGCTACCGATGCCGTTTGAGGCGCACCTGGCATTTTTACCCATTGATTTCGGTAAACTGCAGTGGCGCTTATGGCCTCACGGCTGCCTGAATAAGCCGGGTTGATGTAAAGCCCGTTGAACTGATACATGCTGTATTCAGCATCCTGCTGTGCAGTTACTAAAGTGAAAAGTGAAAAGTGAAAAGCTATAAGTAAGAAAGGACGGAGTAAATGTTTTTGCATTACATATTTATCATCCCAACAAAGATAATTACTGGTTTGTATTTTTTGCCTGCTCGCTGTTGCTTAGCGCCTGCTGCCTACTGCCAACTCTTTTTTTACTTTCGCGCCCGCTATGGCAGTTACAGACGAAATAAACAGACGAAGAACTTTTGGTATCATCTCTCACCCTGATGCCGGTAAAACTACATTGACCGAAAAGCTTTTGCTGTTTGGCGGTGCCATTCAGGTAGCCGGTGCGGTAAAGAGCAACAAGATTAAGAAGACCGCTACCAGCGACTTTATGGAGATTGAAAAGCAGCGGGGAATTTCGGTAGCTACATCTGTAATGAGTTTTGAATACAAGGGCAAACTCATCAACATTCTGGATACACCCGGCCACAAAGACTTTGCGGAAGATACTTACCGCACGCTTACGGCTGTTGATTCGGTTATTATGGTGGTTGACTCGGTAAAAGGAGTAGAGGCGCAAACGCGCAGGTTGATGGAAGTATGCGCCATGCGCAAAACACCGGTGATTGTGTTCATCAACAAAATGGACCGCGAGGGGCGCGATGCTTTTGATTTGCTCGATGAGATTGAAAAGGAGTTGAAGATTCGTGTACGTCCGCTGTCGTGGCCTATTAACCGAGGTAGTTTGTTCAAGGGCGTTTACAATCTGCACAAAAAATACCTGAACCTGTTTAAAGCCAGCACCACTAAGGTGGCCGAAGAGCTTTTGCATATAACCGACCTGAACGACCCTGCCTTAGACCAATTGGTAGGAGAGAAGGATGCCGCACAATTACGCGAAGATGCCGAGACCCTCGAAATTGTTTACGATAAGTTTGAAGTAGAGGAATATTTGAAAGGAAACCTGGCACCGGTGTTCTTCGGCAGCGCGGTGAACAACTTTGGGGTGCAGGAGTTGCTGGAAACCTTCCTCGAAATTTCGCCCACTCCGCGCGGCAGAGAAACCGATATGCGCTTTGTGGCACCCGAAGAGAATAAAATGACGGGCTTCATTTTTAAGATACACGCCAACCTCGACCCTAAGCACCGCGACCGGATTGCCTTTATGCGCATCATCAGCGGAAAGTTTCAGCGACATACGTATTACCATCATGTGCGGTTGGAAAAGAATTTCCGTTTCAGCACACCGGTAACCTTTATGGCGCAGGAGAAGAGTATTGTAGATGAGGCTTACCCCGGTGATGTGGTGGGTTTATACGACACCGGTAACTTTAAAATTGGCGATGTGCTGACCGAAGGGGAAGATTTCCGCATTAAGGGCATACCTAGTTTCTCGCCCGAAATTTTCAAAGAGCTGGTGAATGCCGACCCAATGAAATCGAAGCAGCTGGAGAAAGGTATTACCCAGTTAACCGATGAGGGCGTGGCGCAGTTGTTTACCCAGCAACCCGGTAACCGCAGGTTTGTAGGGGCCGTGGGCGAGTTGCAGTTTGAGGTGATACAATACCGCCTGCTGCACGAGTATGGGGCAAGCTGCCGATTTGAACCTATAAACATGACGCGCGCCTGCTGGCTGCGCTCGGCTGACGAGCAGAAGCTGGAGGAGTTTATCCGCTTTAAGCATTCGAATATTGTGTACGATAAAGACGGGCACATTGTTTACCTGGCACCAAGCGACTGGTTCCTTAAAATGGAGCGCGAAAACACCCCGGGTATTGAGTTCCACTTTAACTCGGAGTTTAAGACCGAGGCGGTGGAATACTAAAAGCCAAAACCACCCCGTCCTGCGGACACCCCTCCTTGAAAATAAGGAGGGGAATGGGTTTGCCTTTCTGTATTAAAATTCCCCTCCTGTTTTAGGAGGGGCAAGCGTTGCCTGTTGCGTGGTGGGGTGGTAAATGCCCCTTACATCTTCACCCACCTGCGCATAACAGTATTAAAGTCCCCATTAGGGGATTTAGGGGTTGTTACCACTGCCACATAAACTCCGTTGGGTAGATTTTGAATTTCGAATTTTGAATTTGCAATTTGCAGTTGTGCGCTTTGCACTAAGCTACCTGTTACGTTATAAATATTCAGTTGTGCGCCTGTAAGGCTTTCGTCTATACTTATGTTTAATTGGTTAGTGGCGGGGTTGGGGTAAATGGTGAAAGTGGCTGCGGCAGAAGGCAGTGTAGTAATTGCGGTTTGGCAACCCTGAATTAAACCGACATAAAAACCTGTAATGGTACTGTCGCCATAATCGCAGGTTCCATAGCTTTCAGGGTCAACTATGCAGTTGTAAAAGAAGTATGGATAGATATAATTAGAACCGATTTTTTCAGTGTAAACAAAGGTATCAGGGTAATTGATAGTAAGTCCGGCAGAATCTAAAACAAAATTGCAATGAAAAGAGCGGAGTATTTGATTCGATAGCACCACCGAATCTATTCTTGTAACCACGGCTCTGAGCAGGGTATCTGTAAAACAGAAAATAGGATTCAGATACGTTGAAACCGTATCCCCAATATGTGCACTGAAATAATAAGTGGGGTGAAAGTGCCCGCCTATGTAAAAGTATACTGTATCGTTTTGCTCGTAGGTATACAGAGGTTCTATGTGCCCAATCTGTTTACAGTTTATATTCTCAATTACTGTGTCTTTCTCTACAGCTATACTGAAAGAATAGATTGGGGACATCCACGAATAATTACAAAGCCATTTAGATGAAGGCAAAGCCCAGTTTTGCGCCTTACTAACAAAAAGCGAAAAACAACAAATAAGAAACAGTAAACTCTTTTTCATAGTGTATTTGTTTTACGGTAACATTTTAACCCACCTGCGCATAACGGTATTAAAGTCCCCTTTAGGGGATTTAGGGGTTGTTACCACTGCCACATACACACCGGAAGGAAGATTTTGAATTTCGAATGTTGAATTTGCAATTTGTAGCTGTGCGCTTTGCACTGAGCTACCGGTTACGTTGTAAATATTCAGTTGTGCACCAACAAGGCTTTCGTCTATGCTTATGTTTAGTTGGTTGGTGGCGGGGTTGGGAGTGAGGGAGAATGAGGATTTGGGATTGAGGATTTCAGGTGCGGCTGTAGCTAAACACGGATTAGGGGTTAATGAATCGCAAAGCGGCAAAGAATGAAGTAGTACAGGATGAATTATATCGACCTCACTATAATTTGGCAAGCATGTGATTGCAGTATTTGTGAAATCAAACTGGACCATTCGTTTGAGCGTTGGTAAACATTTTAAGGCTACATTGTTGCGGCAATAAAAACGAAACATTGAATCAGGCAATTCGGGTATAGAAGTAAGTTCATTATCTGAACATAGTAAAAAGGTTAGGGTAGGAGGTAAATCGGGTAATGAAATCATTTTGTTTTGATTGCAATTAAGAGTGCAAAGCACCATTGGCAGCGGTGGCAATGACGTTAAATTATCACTATAACAATATATCGAAGTTATAGAATCAGGAAAATTCGGTACTGAAGAAATAGGATTTGAGGAAATATCCAAATAAGTGAGGTAAGAGCCAAATGGGGGAGATGCAGTTAAAAGATTGAGATGACAATTTAGATAGGTTAATGAATCAGGTAAAGTGGCCAGTTGTGTTAAACTATTAGTGTTGCAATCGAAATAACGTAAACGAGAAGGTAGGGGCGGTAAGCTAGAAAATAAATTACGTCCACAAATTAAAGTGTCAAGGTTTTTGAAATATTGTATGCCATTTAGATTAAGAATACTATAGTTATAGCAGTTAATTGTGTGAGTATTTAAAACAAATGTTGCAGTAGTATCTATGTAGCTCCCATTCATGTAAGGACTGAATCCATGACTGGTCAAATAATATCTGAAACCAGTATCGGGGATAGGAGCATATTGCGCCTTACCCACCACCAACCCCAAACAACAAACCAAAAACAGTAAACTCTTTTTCATAGTCCAATTATTTACGGTTACATCTTCACCCACCTGCGCATAACTGTATTAAAGTCCCCTTTAGGGGATTTAGGGGTTGTTACCACTGCCACATAAACACCGTTGGGCAGATTTTGAATTTCGAATGTTGAATTTACAATTTGCAGTTGTGCACTTTGCACTAAGCTACCCGTTACGTTATAAATATTCAGTTGTACACCTACAAGGCTTTCGTCAATGCTTATGTTTAGCTGGTTGGTGGCGGGGTTGGGGGAAATGCGGATGATGGAATTAGTATTGCGCACAGATAAGATATCGGTACTAATTGTATTTGCAGTAATGTCGAATGAATCCTTATTGAAATTAGAACTGATGCATTGTCCTGGACCTGCGTATGCTTTAAATATTGCCAGTATATTGAAGATGTTATTTTTCTTTATTCCCAAGTCAAAAGTATCTCTAGTGGTACAAATACTTAATGCAGAACCACCGACATAACATACATCTAACTGAATGAAATTTAATGAATCTGTAATGTTAGAATAATATACCGAGCATGGTGAACTACCGACCCTTGCTTGTACTACCAGTAGTATTTTAGTACTATCGGTACTGTAAATTTGAGTATAAACATATGCAGTATCAATTTTAACTGCCCATGCAGGTTTAACACAAAAGGCAACCCCAAAAAAGAAAACGACTTGTATTGCTTTTTTCATACCATTTCAATTACGCACTAAAAGTAAACCCCTTTTGCGGTTAAACGAAATAATTAGCTGCCTGGCTTAATAAAATGACAGAACCATGACAAAAACAAAACACCCCCGAAAGGGTTTTAAACCCTCTTGGGGGTGTTTTTATCAGGCAAGCAAATAAGCCTTTTTGTGAGCCTGCTATTTATATCGGGCAGGGTAATAAACCTTTTTGTGAGCCTGCTATTTATATCGGGCAAGGGAATGAACCTTTTTGTGAGCCTGCTATTTATAGCGGGCAGGGGAATGAACCTTCTGGTAAGCCTGCTATTTATATCGGGCAGGGTAATGAACCTTTTGGTGAGCCTGCTAATTATATCGGGCAGGGTAATGAACCTTTTGGTGAGCCTGCTATTTATATCAGGCAGGGGAAAAGACTCTTTGGTAAGCCTGCTACTAATGGTGATGAAAGGCATGAAAAATTATCTGATATAAATTTGTAAATCAGAAGACTTTTGCCTTAAATTTGTTGTTAAAGAGGATTTCCCTCGGTTACACACTTTTATTAACTTTAAAAAACTATTTTATGAAAAGAGCATGGATTTACTTCCAAAACCCTTTCCTGACGGTAGCAGCAAAGAGTTTTAAACGAGCAGTAAAAATTTCTACCTATCACGACAGCGCCCTGCACGCGGCACAGGGCGACCCGTTTTTCGCAGCTATGTATGCGTATTATCATCCGTTCCACCTGGCGTTATTGGCTGCTTACAACCAATGGAAAACATCGGGCGGCACGCACAAAGGGGCTACACTTACCGTAGAGCAGTTGCTGGCCTTATTAAGCCCTACTAAAATTAACCGTTGGGATGCCCTCGTTCAGGCCGTGTTTGCCAAAGGCACTGGCGACTACCTGGCGGTGTTTCCAAACGGGCACCAGCCTTTTCAAACAGGCGAGCGCGATGAGCGGGTAAATGCCGTTGAACAACTATCGAAAGCAATGGAGGTTTATCCCTCATTAAGTAGTGTTAAATCAGAAGTAGATGCTTTTTACACCCAATTGAACGATGCACGCACCACCCAGTTGGGTAACTTAGGCGATACTGCCCATTACAGCGATAATGCTGATGAAAAGATTAGAAAAGCTATGATTGCCATGTATGCCGACCTCGGCTTGAGCATTAACAAGAATCCCGAAACGCCAACTACCCTCGAGCCGCTGTTCGACCTCGAAACCGTTCGCAACCACGAGCAGGTAATTTTTACAGGCACCCTTACCGACCACGAAACCGAGGTAATTGCCGAACATACTTTTGCCGATGATGATGAACTGCGCTTAGAAAACAAAGGCGATACCATTATCCGCTTTTATTTAGCCAACATACCCGAAGATGGCCCGGGGGCTAACCCTGTAATTGAACTGGCGGCACATCATAAGCAGTTAGTAAAAGCCACCGATTTTGGCAGCCTTGCCAACCATTTTTTAAAGGTAGAAAACACCGGCACTGCCGAAAACCATTATAAAGTTCAGTTTTTATAAAGGCAATAAGCAGATATTAAAAACCCCGCCCCGAAAGGCGGGGTTTTTTATTGCAGTTAGCAATGCCGAACTGCTTTTTATATTTGCCCGCTCAAATAAAACAGCATGTCAAAGTTCCATAAACTAAAGGTAAGCGAAGTAAAAAGCGAAATAGCCGATGCCGTTTCGGTTTCGTTCGAAGTTCCCCAACCACTCAAAGAAAATTTCAACTATCACCCCGGTCAATACACCACCCTTAAACTAAGCATCGATGGCGAGCAGGTAAACCGCAGCTATTCGTTTTGCAGTTCGCCTTACATGAACGAGCCGCTCACCATTGCCGTAAAGCGCGTGGCCGGTGGCAAAGGCTCTAACTTTATTAACGATAATTTTAAGCCCGGTGCCGAGGTAGAAGTAATGGAGCCTATGGGCAATTTCCATTCGGTGATAGATGAGGCCAACTGGAAACACTACGTGCTGTTTGGCGGAGGCTCGGGCATTACACCGGTAATGGCCATTCTAAAATCGGTGCTGGTAAAAGAACCCAATAGCAATGTCACCCTGTTTTACGGCAACCGGAACGAGCACAGCATTATTTTTAAAGATAAACTCGAAACCCTCGCCACCCAATATGCCGACCGGTTAAAGGTAGTGCACGTGCTCGATTCACCTTTAGGCACCTGGAGCGGTTATCTGGGTCCCATAGCCAAAGAAGTAGCGCTGAAACTGCTGCGCGAAAACACCGGTCTTAATTTTCAGCAGGCCGAGTTTTTCATTTGCGGTCCAACACCCATGATGAAGAATGTAGAAGAAGCGCTGGCTGTGCTGCAAATTCCAAAAGAGAAAGTGCATATAGAATATTTTACCGCCAAAGCTGCCGAAGATAAACATGCAGCCGGTGTGGGAACTACGGCAGAAAGTGCCGTTCCGTTTACCGGTAAAACCACTGTGAAGATTATTTACGATGGTAACACACGCGAGTTTGAGGTAAAGGAAAAGGAAACCATCCTGGAAGCCGCCCTCGATGCCGGTTACGACCCACCGTATAGCTGTATGGTAGCGGCCTGCTGCACCTGTCGCGCCAAGTTGCTTTCGGGCAAAGTAGAAATGGACGACCGCGAAAGTTTAACCGATGCAGAGATTTCGAGAGGCTATGTGCTAACCTGCCAGAGCCACCCGAAAAGCCACGGCATTGTTTTGAATTACGATATGTAGATTTGCTGAATACAAATGTCACCCTGAGCGGAGTCGAAGGGTGAAGAGTAAAAATAAAATGCTTCGACTATGCTCAGCATGACATAGCAACACATCATGAAAAAGATAATCATCATCAACGGTCCCAATCTTAACCTCCTCGGCAAACGCGAGCCCGATATTTACGGCAGCATGAGCTTTGAAGAATTTTTTGATGATATAAAAGATGTTTACAGCAGCGAAATTCACCTCACCGCATTTCAATCGAACATAGAAGGCGAACTGATTGATAAAATTCAGGAAGTAGGTTTTAAATACGATGGTATTATTCTGAATGCCGGTGGCTACACACACACCAGTGTGGCCCTGCGCGATGCGGTGGCGGCCGTTAAAACACCGGTGATAGAAGTGCACATCAGCAACCCTTACTCGCGCGAAGAGTTCCGCCATACCTCGCTGCTCAGCGGAGTTTGCAAAGGCATTATTGCCGGCTTTGGTTTAGAAAGCTATGTGCTGGCACTCGACAGTTTTCTTTAAAACCCCCAACCCCCTGAAGGGGGCTTAAATACAAACAGCCGCTTGACGAACAATGTTATTAAGTATTTGGCTGTTAAAGTCCCCTTTAGGGGATTTAGGGGTACAATATTTTCCTTCTTCCATCATTGTATTTTCTTTACAACGGTGAAGCTGACAACTACATTAAAAAAATTACTACCCGCACTGGCTGTTGTCTGTTGTCTGTTGTCAGTTGTACACAGTCAATCGCTCTCTAATATCCGTTATAAAAGCTATTCGCTCAAAAGCGACACACTTAAACTCGATAGCTTAAGCATAGTGCCCAATACCATAGTAGTGCGCAGTGCCAATGGGGCTGTTATTGATTCATATGCTTACACTATCAAAGCATTTGAATCGAAACTTATATGGCGAATGAAACCGGAGACTGATTCGGTAAAAATATTTTTCAGGGTTTACCCGTTTGCCTTAGCGGCTGAAACATACCACAAGAGCTATGATAAATATATGCTGGGCAACGTCAATTCTCTGGCTAACACGTTTATGTACAATCCCGATGAGGTGGGCAGTAAACTCATTGACTTTGGCAACTTAGATTACAACGGAAGTTTTGCGCGCAGCGTTTCGTTCGGCAACAATCAGGATGTGGTGCTCAACTCGCTTTTCAATTTGCAGTTAAGCGGTATGCTCGCTAAAGATTTGGAAATTACGGCAGCCATTACCGATAACAACATTCCCATACAACCGGAGGGCAACACCCAGCAGATTCAGGAGTTCGACAAAATATTTATTCAGTTGCGCAAAGACCAGCACAAAGTAATTGTAGGCGATTTCGATTTATCGAATCCCGAAAAGAATTACTTCATGAAGTTTTCCAAAAAGTATCAGGGCGGTTATTACAGCGGTTCGTTCGATGTAAAGAAAGTAGGTGTAGTGAAGGCCTCGGTTGCCGGTGGTATCAGCAAAGGAAAGTTTGCGCGCAACACGCTAAAAGTTACCGAAGGCAATCAGGGACCCTATAAGTTAGTAGGAACAAACGGAGAAACGTTTATCGTAGTGCTGTCGAACACCGAAGAGGTTTTTATAAACGGAGCAAAAATGGAACGCGGTGCCGACCGCGATTATGTAGTTGATTATAACCTGGGCGAAATCCGCTTTATGCCGCGCAGAATAATCTCGAAAGATTTGCGTGTAGTGGTAGAGTTTGAATACTCCGATAAAAACTATGTGCGCTCCACCGTATTTGCAAACACCGAATTGCTGACGAAGAAAGCCGATGTGCATTTCAGCCTTTACAGCGAGCAGGACAGCAAAGGGCAAAACGTGCAGCAGAGTTTAACAGCCGATAAAAAAATATTCCTTTCCACACTGGGCGATAGTATTCAGAATGCCCTCTATCGCGGTTACGACAGCATTGCTTACGATGCTAACCGCATTATGTACGAAATGAAAAACATTGCTGTCTTCCCGTTCACCTTCGATTCTGTTTTTGTTTACTCTACCGATACAGCTAAGGCGAAGTATTCGGTAAACTTCAGTTACGTGGGCGAAGGCAAAGGAAACTACACCCCGGCAACCAGCACCGCCAACGGTAGAGTTTACCAGTGGGTATTACCCTTTTGGGATACGGCTACTTTTACTTTCAGGCCGCAGGGATCTTACGAACCGGTCATCTTTCTGGTAACTCCCAAATACCAGCAGATGTATACGCTGGGCACCGATGTGCGCATTGATAAAAACAACACGCTTTCAATGGAAGGCGCCATGAGTAATTACGATCCCAATATGTTTTCGGCAAAAGATAATGGTTCGAACATTGGCTTTGCCGGGCGTGCAGCTTATACCGGTAATGTGGTAACAAAACGCGACACAGCGAACAAACCGGCAGAGAGCATTATCTACAATTTCAATTATGAGTTTATTCAGAACCGGTTCAATACCATTGAGCGTTTCCGAAATGTAGAATTCAGCCGCGACTGGAATTTGAACACCAACGATAAGCGATACAACGAACACCTTGCCACAGCCAACATAGGTTACCAGTGGCGAAACATGGGAAACATCAACTACCGGTTCAAAGCATTTATACAGGATACCGCTTACCGGGGTTTTGAAAACGGTCTGAACGGAAGTTTTACAAAGAATGGTTTCAACATTGCTTTTGCCGGAAGTTATCTGAACTCCACTTCCAGTATCAATAAGTCAAACTACATCCGCCCCAAAGCAGATTTCTATTATGCGTCTTCCAAAACAAAAGGATGGAAAATAGGAACGCTCTTCGATCATGAAATAAACATGATTAAAAACAAAGGAGACGATACACTTAACCGCACCAGTTATTTGTGGGAGAATTATAAAGTGTATGCCGCCAGTCCCGACTCGGCAAAAAATAAATACGGTTTTGAATACACTATGCGCTACGAGCACCGTGCCACCGGTAATACATTTGCACCGGCCTATTATTCTGCACAGTCCATCGGTGTAAACGGACAGATTAACACGTTTAAAAACCAAACGCTCAACTACAACTTCACTTACCGCCATGCTAAGAATGCCGACTCTGCAGCTATCGCTCAACAACCGGAGCATTTTTACTTAGGCAGGGTTGATTACAGCTTTACAGTGCTTAAAGGAGTTTTTAAATCAAGCACCTTATACGAAATAGGAACCGGTCGCCAGCAGAAGCAGCAGATTGTTTACTATGCATCACCCACCAATCAGGGCGATTTTATTTTCCCTGCCGATGGTGATAAAAACCACAATGGTGTGCGCGATATCAGCGAGTATGTTCCGCGTCCTTCAGGTTTCAGTTACGATTCATCATACTTCCGCACCTTTATTACTACCCCAGAGTTTGTTTCGGTAAACACCAATCAGTTTAACGAAGTGCTGAACATAAACCCCGCTGCGGTATGGAAGAACAAAACCGGTATCCGCAAAGTGGTGGCTTTGTTCAGCGTATTTGCGAGTGTGAGCATTACTAAAAAAACATTTGCCGATAAAAACAAAAAGGTGCGCGACTACTTCAACCCTTTTCCACTGGCAAAAGAAAACAACCAGATTGTTTCTACTACTGTCAGCAGCCGCAACACACTTTACTTTAACAGGCTTGAACCGAAATACGGAGCCCAGTTCGATTTTAATTATGTGCGCAACCGCACGTTGCTTACAGCCGGTTTCGAGAACCGGATGACGCAAAGTCAGGGTGTAAGTGTGCGCTGGAATATTTTTAAGGCATTCAACACAGTGTGGGGTTATACCAACGGATTAAAAGCAAACGAATCAGATTTCTACACTAATTTAAAATACCGGTTCACTTACAACGATGGCTCTGCCGATCTCAGCTATCAGTTTAAAACGTTTTTACGCATTGGTATGAAATATGAATTCTCCAGTAAAGTAAATCCTACCGATACGGTTGGCAAACAAACCGCACAAACACATAAGCTGACTGCTACAGTGCGCTACAACCGGCAAAGCAAAAGTTCAATTGATGCCAGCTTTTCGTATGCCAGCATAAAATACAACGACAAAAATTTCCAGAACCAGCAGCTGGAATATGCCATGCTTGAAGGACTGCGAAACGGAAACAATTTAGTATGGAGCGCAAGCTATTCACAAAACCTCACCCAAAACATTCAGCTTACCTTAGTTTACGATGGCCGCATGACCGGATTTTCACCGGGCGATAAATCAACCATGAAATCGGTGCATACGGGAAGGGCTGAAATTAGAGCGGTTTTCTAAATCCGAAAGATTCAATGTTTTGAAGCAGCCCTAACTTGTTCAAAAGAAAAAGCCGTTACGGATATTTCGTAACGGCTTTTTTTAAAATCTGACTTCTGATTTATATTCTCTATTTCAATTCAACCTGTCCGGTGCCCACCACATATCCGCTTTGATAAATTTCTACTTTGTAAACACCCGGGTCTTTTACATTGCTTGCCCAATACACTACTATTTTTTTATTGGTTTGGCTCCAGTCAAAATCAGCCTTTTTGGTAAACTGAATACTCTCTCCGGTTTCAGTCTTTTTAATATCTCCCGAACCCTGGTCAGCAACAGAAATAGTTTCACCTTTTGGATTCATAATTCTTACATATAAGCTCAAAGGACCTGCCTCCAATACTTTATTGTCACCGGTTTCAAATGTAATGCGCAGGCTTTCAAGTTGCTTTACCTTCTTTACTTCCGATTCCTTTCCATTTCCTTTTTTCTTAATACCGGCTACAGTTATGTTCCGCAACTGTAGTAATGATCCCAGTTCAACTTTTTTACTTAAGCCTTTGTTCTGCTCAGTGAGGGCAGAATTATTTTGTTTCTCTCCGCTCAAATCAGTTGACAGTTGTTGGTTCTGTGCCGTAAGTTCCTGATTTTGCTTTGATAGCTCATCTACTTTCTTCTGTAATTCAGCAATAGATGCTTCGTATTGCGAAATCATAGTTTTTGCCTTAGCTAACTCGTTGCTGGTCATCTTGCCTTTAGCAAACAAACCGGCAATAGTTTTTTTCTGTTTGTCAATTTCTTCCTGTTTAGCAGTAATGATGCTGTCTAATTCAGCATTCTTTCCTTTGTATTGCTCAAGTTCCATTTTTTTAGAATCGAGTGTGTCGGAAAGATTTTTAAAATCGTTTTGCAGAGCAATTTTTTGGTCGCTCAAATCTTTTTTTGCTTTGTTTTCAGAGTACAGTAAGTAGAGTGCAACTCCATTGATAAGTAATAGCAATGCAATAATTGCTACATAAAT
>CAIYOV010000405.1 GCA_903927935.1 uncultured Bacteroidota bacterium
AGGGGCAAATGTATCTTTCTGAAATTAATCCTCGCCTAGGTACAAAGCACGCATAGAATATTTTGTATCCCTCTTAGCTTTTGATTTTTACCTTTTACCTTTCTCTAATACTGCTCCTCCTTATTCGGGAAGTTATTGCTCTTCACATCATCCACATATTGCTTTACAGCATTCTGTATTTCATCAGCAAGATTCAGGTACCTGCGCAGAAAGCGCGGTTTAAATTCTTTTGTAATGCCCAGCATATCATGGCTTACTAATACCTGTCCGTCAGTTCCGCCACCGGCACCAATGCCAATAGTAGGAATGTGTAGTTTCTTAGAAACCAAGGTTGCCAGCTTAGCCGGAATTTTTTCGAGCACAATGGCAAAGCATCCTGTTTTCTCTAACAGCAAAGCATCTTCCATCAGTTTTTTTGCTTCGGCTTCTTCTTTAGCACGCACGGTATAGGTTCCGAATTTGTAAATACTCTGAGGCGTTAGGCCCAAATGCCCCATCACCGGTATACCGGCCGAGAGGATGCGCTGCACGCTCTCGCAAATTTCGCTTCCGCCTTCTACTTTCACGGCATGGGCTCCGCACTCTTTCATAATACGAATGGCACTGTCTAATGCCACCCGCGAATTGCCCTGATAATATCCAAACGGTAAATCAACCACCACCAGCGCACGACTAACACCGCGCACTACCGAAGAACCGTGGTAAATCATCTGGTCGAGGGTAATGGGCAGGGTGGTTTCGTGCCCGGCCATTACGTTGCTGGCACTGTCGCCCACTAATATTACATCAATGCCTGCGCTGTCAATAATACCCGCCATCGAAAAATCGTAAGCAGTGAGCATCGAAATTTTAATCCCTTCTTCTTTAAATTCCTGAAGGGTATGGGTGGTAATGCGTTTTATTTCTTTGTGAACAGACATTGGCTCGTTTTATTGATTAAGGGGCAAAACTCCGTATAAGGTTTGGAATGGCAAAATAATAATGATTATAGAGAGAACAAAAAAGCCCTCCGAATTTCGGAGGGCTTTTTTGTTTCGAATTTCTAAAAGGAAACGATTAATTATTTTTTAGGAGCTTTTCCTGAAGTACCGAAGCAGAATGCTACGTTACCTGGTAATACGATACCCCATTCAGTACCCGGTGTAAGAGGAGTAGAAGGAACAAATTTGTAAACGCCCGGAGCAACCTTGCTGAACTCGCATTTAATATCATCGCGCTGAACTGATTTACCTTTACCGCCACCGAACATAGAAGCACCTACCGAAGCTGATTGTGCCAACTCTAATTCGCGGGTATCTTTAGCTACAATTACTTTAGTGATGTATAAGTAACCTTCAGGGTCAACCTCAGCATCGCCCATTTTAATAATGAAAGTAGCTTCGCTCGGGTCAATAGTAATTGGTGAGTGACCGCCCAAAATGTTTAAGAAAGTAACGGCACTTGCACCGTAGCTGAAACCTTTAGTTTTGCTTTTTACCTCTTGTGTTGGTTTTTCGAGGCTGCCTAAAGAGCCATCTTTTTTAAGCAACATAGGTTTGTTTTTAAAGTCCGGAATTTGCGGATCTTGCGCAAATACAACACCGGCAGAGATAACTACTGCCATAAGGAGTAAGATTGTTTTTTTCATGATTGTTTTTTTTTGGTTTAGGCAAATCTATTAAAGAATTGAAATTTCAAAACAGAAATAGTAAGGAAATATATTTTTTAGGTAATTTTCTCTCAGGCGCTGGTAATAGGCCTGAATAGAAATAACATTTTTTATAAATATCGAAACTTTCGCATCTGTATCTTATTATATATTTGGCTGATGTTTACAACAAAATTGTTTTTTAATATTTTCGTTTTCGAAAAACAAAATCAATCATTATAAAAACCAAAAACAAAAACTATGAAATTTGTCTGCACTTTCCTGATAGCATTTTCCTTTTTTATGGCTTCCGCACAAACATCTATTCCGGAGGGAACTACCGTTCCACTTATCACGAAAGAGCAAGTAGATGTAAATAATTATAAGGTTGGTTCTTCCGCTCCGTTTGTGGTAGCAGAAGATGTAAAAGTAAACGGAGTGGTGGTATTTCCTGCCAATGCTAAGGTGCATGCAGTGGTAACAAAATCATCAAAATCTGGTGCTCACAAAGGCGAGGGTGACCTGCGAATAGATTTTTTAGATGTAATGGCAATGGATGGCTCCACCGTTAAGCTTTCAGATTGCTGGTTATTTACCAATGGTGCACAAAACCTTAATAAACATTTGCCTATGTTTCCTGCAGGCACCAGAAAAAACTGCCACACAGTTAGGCAATAGTATTTAACCAATAACTTAAAAATTCAGAACGGGCAACAATGTGAATTGTTGCCCGTTTAATTTTATAGAAATAACTCATGCAGAAAATCTTCATCGTCATATTACTTGTTATAATTGGAGCATTGGGCTACCTGCTTTTTATACAGCACCAACAGCAACAACCAAAAGCAATTGTAAATGCCGATACTATTGCTGAACAGGTTTCTGAAAAGAATAGAAAGACAAAGCATCCCAGATTTATTAACCTGCATATTGATAGCATTGCCATTCATAAAGCAGAAAGACAACTGCTTATTTTCAGTAACGAACGTTTAGTGAAAACATATAATGTAGCATTGGGTTTAAACCCGGTGGGCAGAAAAGAAGTGGAAGGCGATTTTAAAACACCGGAGGGGCATTATTTTATTCGCGGAAAAAATCCGTTGAGCACCTATCATAAAAGTTTGGGCATTTCTTATCCTAACGAAGAAGATAAAGAACGCGCTCAACAAATTGGGCAGCGTCCCGGTGGCGATATTATGATTCATGGTTTAATGAAGCATATGAACAACCCCGGCAAACTGCATGTTAAAAGTAACTGGACCTCGGGTTGCATTGCCGTAACCGATGAAGAGATTGATGAACTCTATAGTCAGATAAAAATAGGAACACCGGTGTTCATTACTCCATGAAAACAAAAGAGCCTTTCGATATCGAAAGGCTCTTTTGTTTTAGTATTTCAGTTAACCGTCAACTCTTATTGAACATCGCTTAATGTTCTGATAGAAAGCTGAGGGGTTGTAAAACAACCTAATACACCTGTATACGATTTACTTCCGCTTGGTAAAGTAGTAGCTGCAAAAGTAGCGGTGCTTTTTGTGTAATGGCTTAAAGTGCCGGTTACATCGGTCAATGTTTTAGTGCCCGTATAAGTAGTTCCGCTTCCACCAATGGTGGCATTTTGGACGGTAAGCAAAGTAGACTGCCATAATGTAGCGTTCGTTTGAATGTCGGCACATGTAGCAACGCGTGGCGTAATAGTTCCGGTTCCGGTTTTAGTTGCATTTGCGTTAGGGGTATTGGTAACTTCTGCCAACCCGTTGTAAGAAGTAAGCGTTAATCCTGAAAGGTCAACAGTAACTTTATCACCTACTAAGAAACTGTGAGCTGCAGTAAAGCGGATAACAATACCACCGGTTGAGTCCTGAACAACTAAGTTCTTAGTATCAAAATTGCCGCCTGTATTATCGGAGATGACAATGCCCGTAGCCGATTTTCCTGATGGAATAACCACATCGCTTCCCTGGTAAAGACCACGTATACCCATTATGCCATTACCGGTTACTATGGTACCACCGCAACGGGTGCTGTCCATATGTAAATCGCTTTCATCGCGCAAGAGAAGCTGTGCGGTATTCCCGTATAAACTGTAAATACAAACCAATGTTCCGTTACCGGTTGGGGTAAGGTGGCTGGCAAAGTTCGAATAGCCGCTGTTATAGGTTTCCAAAGTGCCACCCGAACAGTTCTTAATTACTCGAGCTACGGATAATTTGTTGTAACTGTCAGCAAAGGGTTTCCCGGCATCACCCGATTGGAATTCTACATTGTTTAATTGAATTAAAGTGCTTTGGTAGCTCGGGTTTAATTGAGAAACTGTAACCACTTTAGGAACCACTGTATGAAAGTAGCTTCCTTTTAATACAAACTTGTCGTACAATGCGGTAGGTATTCCGTTAGCCGAACCATCGGGTGCAATAGATCCTGCAATCTGATATATGCCTTTGTATTGTGTTACATAAAGCCCTTTCAGCTTAACGAATACTCTTCTTCCAATGGGGTAATCGTTGAAAATGTTAGAGCCGTTTAACAGCAACACAACTCCACCGGTTGAGTCCTGAATAATAATCTGTTTGTAGAAGTTACCTGATTTGTCATCGGCACTTACAATGGCAGAAATAACAAGGTCTTCGTTGATGAAATAATTGGTGCCTGACCAACGCGCTTTCAGCGAATCAATTGTAAAGTTTACTGTAATGTTCGGGTCAGTACCACCGGTTGGCGGTACATCGAAATTATCTTTTACACAGGAAGAGATTCCAAGTAAGAAAACGAGGGCGATAATACCGGTGATTAGTTTATTCATAAATAACTGTTTTTCGTTTATTGAATTTATTGTTTTAGGTTTTTATTGCATTCTGAACGCCACGCTTACCATATAAGTAGCACCATAAGCGTAGGCGTATCTGGTTGGGAATTTGTTCACGTTGTTTTCGTAATAATCGTACCGCAGCTGTTCGTTTGCATTGGTAATTAAATTCTTGTTGTTGGTTACATTGTTTACGCTGGCATTAAACACCAGGAAGTAGCGCTTCTTAAGGTTCTTAAACTGCGCATTTATCAGCCACGAATAGCCTACCGATATATCCATAGTGAATTGTCCTTTCAAACGCTCCTGGTTTACAATGTTGGCAAAGTTATCGGAGGTGGGGTCAACTAAGTCAACTGCGCTTTCCGTTCTGCGGGCAGGGTTTACGTTTACCCACATCCAGTCATAATAGTTAAAGTTTACGTTGGCGAACCAAAACTGCGGTGCACGGTAACGGATGCCGAAGGTAGATGCCATTTGCGGAGTGCCACCCACGTTAAAGTTTTTGAAGTAAACTTTTTCGGTGCTGCTTATCGCAGGGTTGTTATCGTAAGTAATTGTAGCCGTAGGGCGGGAAATGTAGGTGTATCTGCCCATTGAAACTGCAGCGGTTGCTGAGAACCCTCTCCATATTTTTGCTTCAATGCCTAACTCGGCACCCCAGTGGCGCGTGCTGATGCCCGTAAGCGAGTAGTTAACGAAGGTTCTGTAATCGGCATGATAGAATCTGCGGAGTTGGGTCTGGTCATCAAACTGAGTGTAATACATGTCAGCTTTCAGCTTTACGTTGGGAGTGCGTAAAATATAGCCGAGTTCTGCGGTGTAAATGTTCTCATTATGCAGGTGGGCAACAAAACTGTTTTGTGTGCGGGCAGAGATAAATGCATCTTGCGATAGCGGTGCGCGGCTTTCGAAGGCTCCATTTGCATACAATGAATTATTTCCGTCTACTTTGTAAGTAAGGCCTGCCTTTACGCCTCCATTCGGGAATATCTTTACATCCGATTTTCCTTCGCTGTTATCGGGAAATAAGCCGTAACGTGTTTTACCCAAACGCCAGTAAGCGTTTACTGCAAAATCTCCGGCAATAAAGAAATCTACCTTATTGAATTTGAAAACCGACTGTGCCCAGATGCTGGCTTTGTGGTTAGTCACAAAATAATCGTAACCGTATTTATCGCCCACATGTAAAATGCGGTTAGGATGGTTTAAATCGTTTTGTGCTACACTAAAGCTATCCGGAAAATCGCGCTCGGCAAACTGGTTTACGTCTACATAAAAATCGGCACCCAGCAAATCTTCTACCTTCTTATAATATTCGGTGCGCTGAAACTGATAAGCTAAACCGGTGCTGAGGTTAATATGTTCGTTAATAGCATTGTTATACGTTGAAGCAAAATTGAATTTGCGTGTATCCGAAATCCGGTTTTCTAAAACATACAAGGCGCGTTTGCCAATCTGTTTACTGCCGGCCACTCCGTTTACATTGTCAACTGAATCATAGTTCATAGCATTGGCTTCGTAGAGCCCTGCCCAGTTAATCTGCATTAAACTTGGATCGTTGCGGAATGCGTCAACCGCCAAAACCTGCTGTGCTGAATCTTCAATATAACCCGGAAGGTAGCGATAGTAATCTGGAGTAGGAATAGCTGCGTTATAAAAATCGAGACCGGTGCGCTCGAATTTGCCAAAAGTAAAACCTGCCGAGGTGGTCATGGTTTCGTGTCTGTTCATTTTCCAATCGTGCGCAAGAATGAAGGTTGGCTGGAATACATTTCCCACCACTGCATTTCTCTTCTTTCCATTCTGCCATCCCCAGTTATTGTTGTAATAGTGGCTGCCCGATATGTCATACATTTCTGCTACTGCCGATGATGTTTTGCCATCGCGCACCGATGAACCAAAGCCAGTTAAGCTAAGTGCATGCCCGTTATGAAAGTTCTTTTCAACCGATAAAAAATAAGAAGTGCCATCGTAAAACGTTCCGGCCACATAACCTTCTTTTGCCCATCTGCGGCTTACCGAAGCAGAAACAGCCCATCCGTTTTTCATCATGCCGGTGCTGTAAGTAGCCATAATGCGGTGGCGGTAATTGCGGTTAGCATTGGCATAAGAAACCTGAAACCCTTTGCGCTGCATAGAGGCACGGGCATTTAATGAAGAAGTTCCTCCCGGTTCGCCATACATGGCGCTGGTTGGTTCTAAACCATAAGTGGTTTGACGGTTGCGGAATACATTATTTAAACCGCCCCAGTTGCCAAAGCTTGCACGTCCGTTTTCTAAATCGTTTACAGGGGTGCCATTTAAATAAGTAGAGAAGTTTTTACTGTCGTATCCTCGCACACGGAAACGTGCTGCACTAAAAGTAAATGAAGCTGCCGAAGTAAAGGCATCGCGCTGGTAGGCGTTGTAAATAGAAGTGGCTTGTGCGGCTGCTTCTTCCGACATGTCGCTTTCTGATAGGGTAGAAGTAGGCGCTTCGTCTTTATCCTGTTCTTCTGTATCGGTTGAATCAGTTACCGTGGTTTCGGTTTTCGGGTTGGTGGTAATAGCCGGCACCTGCGCAAAAACAAACACAGGAATCAGGAAGGCAATCAGTGAATATATTTTTCTGTTCATGCAACAGTATTAATTGTGTCTAAATTTTAAGGGGCGGCAAATCTATATAAATTTAGTACCCATAAAACTGTTTGGTGTTAAGCCTTGGATAAGGTGAGGTTAAATGTTGGTAAGTTGAATTCAGCAGATTGCTCGAACGCTTAGGAGCAGAGCCTTCTTTTACCCAAATGAGAAGGTTTTCTTTCCACATTTTTTTCACTTCGGCTTTATGCTTATGCGAAAAGAATTATTTTGCACCCGGTCACACAAAAATATTCTCCGGAATAATTTATGGATATTTCTTCTTACATCAGCGAGCTTCTGTTCGAACACGATTGCGTTATCATCCCCAATTTTGGCGGATTTATCTGCAATTACAAACCCGCTGATATTCATCCGGTGCTGAATACTATTTCGCCTCCTTCAAAAGCAATTTCGTTCAACAAAAATCTGCAGTCGAATGACGGGCTGCTGGTAAATTACATTTCGAATGCGCAGAACATTTCGTTTGATGCCGCATTGGATATTGTAAGCAGTTGGGTTTATTCATCGAAACATTTACTAAAGAAGAGTGAAGTGTTATGGCTGAAGAAAATTGGAAAGTTCTCGAACGATATTGAAGGCAACCTGCAATTTGCTCCGTTTGATGAGGTGAACTATCTGAAAGCCTCGTTCGGATTAAAAACCATTACTGCTGAGCCAATACTGAGAGGAAAGCAAATTGATTTTACCGAGAAGTTTATACAGGAAACTAAACATCCGGTTTCTACAAGAAGAGTCTGGAGTATTGCAGCATCGGTATTGCTGGTAGTTTGTTTAGTGGCACTTGCCGAGTTAATGTGGATGGGCGCTGAAATTAAACCGCTTCATGTAGATGAAGCAGGCATTTGCAGTTTGTTTACCCATATTTTTAAAGCACCGGAACCGGAAATAAAACCTGTTCCGATTGAAGTTGAAACTAAAATCACTGTTACTCCGCCAGTGGTTCAGCAAACCGAAACGGTGGTTGACTCATCAGCACTTGCAACTGCCGAAGTTGTAAACGATAATGCTACCGTTATTAATAATGCCGGAGCCAAAGCAGATACCTATATACCGCCAGCATCTGTTGCCGGTGAGCATACTTACTATGTAATTGTTGGTGCGTTTATGGAAGAAGGAAATATTGCAGCCGCCAAACAACGTTTACAGCAAAAGTATCCCGACTCGGTTATTTTGGTAGAGAAAGGAAACCGCTTAACCCGCCTGGGTTACTCGGTAGGCAGCAATTTTTACCGCGCTAAAACCGAGCTTGCCACTGCCCAGGCAGAAGATGCCAATTACTGGCTGATGAAAAAGTAGAGAATTTACTCTTTTACCAAAAGCTTTACATTCTTATATCGGCTGTTATTGCCTGATTTAATGCCCGAAATAAAAAACCTGTGGCACGGTTCTAACCATGCCACGGGTAAACGGGTAAAAGGTTTGCAAGGGTTACAATCCGCTAACCTTTATAGTCATATCAATACTAAACTCGCCAATTTCCTCATCGGCTTTTACATAACGCAAACGGTAGCTCCATTGCTGGGTTACACCTGTTGGTGGCAGCGCACTTTTATCGAGGTAATTGGGGGTGCCGTCAAATTCGAGTTTAAACCATGGGCCGGCATCAATTTTCTTGTAAACATTAACGCCCTGGCTTTGCAGTTTTTTCCATTTAATAAGCACCTGCCCGGCTGCCAGTTCTAAAGTAAAAACAGGTTTGTAGGTGCTGTAATCGGGCAATGTTTTAGGCGCCTCGATGCCCAGGCTTTCGCCAATACCCGGGGTATAACCGTCAGCGGCTTTAATGCGGCCGGCCAAAGTGCGGTATTTGCCCTCAATGTCAATTAAAATAGTAGCCGGAGGTGTGCTTACATCGGGTGGCGCGGGAAAAGGCTGCAGCACATTGCCCCCAATACCAAAGCGCACCTGGTCGCGCAGTTTGGTCCAGCCCTGCGCATAGCCCGGCACATTAGCGTTGCGCAGTGCAATGTAGCTCATACCCGCGGCCATATCATTGGCTTGCGTTTGGTCGGCAGGCAGTAAGCCCAAAATTAGCAGGTAAGTAGGCAGGTTTTGCCTTAACTCTTCCAGCTGAACGATAAATTCTAAATCATTTTGTTTTACAAAATCACTCATAATGATTGTTTTTTGGTTAATTAATAAAAAATTGAGATGAATGGACGATTTTTGAGCAGGGTTGCGCGGCAGATGCCCGGGAATAAATGACGCAACCCCGAGCATGGATGACTGATGCCCGGGAATAAATGGCGCAACCCTGAGCATGGATGACTGATGCCCGGGAATAAATGGCGCAACCCTGAGCATGAATGACGGATGCCCGGGAATAAATGACGCACTCCTGAGCATGGATGGCGTACGCCTGAGGATAAATGGCACAGCCCCGGGTTTTTACTCCGGCCGTTTTATAATTTTTTATGTTTGTTGAAGGAACCTGCACAGCGCCTTAAGTAGTGTTGAGTGCAAAAGAAAAAAACAATATTTTTTCTGTCAAGACCCCCTGACAACTCTCATTTCTAAAATTGCTTTTTGATAATTTTTTGCCCGCGTAATTTTTAAGATTCGGGCAATAAAAAACCCGCCCCAGAAAGAGGCGGGTTTTCATTTATTTTAGTGGTATCAGGCTTACCTTACCAAAGTAACGTTGCCCGATTTTTCGATGGCAAAACCGCTTGAGCATAAACCTTTAACCGCATAAACATAAGTAGCTACATCGGCTTCTTTACCCGAGCCGGTCAAACCATCCCATCCATCGTTCAGGTTATGGGTTTCGTAAACCAGTTTACCCCAACGGTCGTAAACGCGGAAATAATCTAACTGGCGCAGGCCAATTCCACGCACCAGCAACAGGTCGTTCAATCCATCGCCATTAGGCGTAAAGGTATTAGGTATGTAAACCATTGAAGGGTCGCATTCCACCACGCGTATTCTCACAGAGTCTTCGTTCCAGCAGCCGTATTGGTTGGTAACCCGCACATAAACCGTTTGGTTTTGTGTAGCCGTAAGGAAAGGTCTGCGGCAGTTCACACAGGTCATAGGGTCCACATCGGTCCAGTGATAATTTACGTTATCGGGCGATGAAGCATAAAGCTGAATGGTCGTTCCGGGGGTTACTGTCTGTTCGTCACCGGCCTGCACAATCGGGTTAGGAGCAATAACTAAATGCACCGTATCGGTATCGGCAATACAGGTAGAACTCGAAACAATTACCTGGTAATAATAATTGCCCGGTGGCGGAGAGGCTACAACGTCTTCAATATTATCCGCATTCAGATATTTAGAAGGTGACCACTTAAAGGTAGTATCGTTAGCCGATGCATCGAGCACCGATAGGTTAATAGGTAACATACCATCCTGGCAAAGCACTGTATCGCGCACCGATAGGTCAATTACCACATGGTCTATCACATAAACTTTTACAATACGCGAAATAGTACAGCCCGTTGAGTTACCTCCGGTAACACGGTAGGTCATCGAATCAGGAGGGAAAACTTTAGGGTTTACTGAAGTGCTGTCGCTTATGTATAAACCTGGGGTCCAGGTAGCGGCAGTTACACCAACTCCGGCATTTAACTGCAGGGTATCGTTATGGCAAATTTTAAACGATATACCGGGGAAGATAGGCGGCAGTTTATCTACATTTATTTTTATGGTATCGCTGGCCACACAGCCAATGTTGGTAGAAGCAGTAACAAACAAAGTAACTGTATCAGGTGCCGAACAAAGAACATTTTTGCAGGTATCGCAATCTAAATGAGTAGGGGTAGGCGATGAGGTCCATTGAAAATGGTCTCCGTAAGGCAGATTGAGTCCTACATAGTTTCCTTTACAAACAGTAGTGTCTTTTGGTAAATTCGGATAAGGAATTAATCCCACTACAACCGTGTCTACCGGGTAAGCAACCGTACAACCTAAACTATCGCGTAAAGTGTATATCGGGTAGAAATAAGCTACCCCGTTAGCATCAAATATGTTAGGATTATAAACGTGAGTTACACCAAAAGTATCGTTTAATACCAAACCATCCCCTAAGTCAAGAATACTTGAAACAGTGGATTGAGCGGTTCCAGCTATTGTAACCGTTAGTGGCACACAACCGCTATCGGGTAATGCCTCAAAATGCCCAACTGGTCCGCGCACGCGTATATAGTCTATCTTGATTTTAGTGTCAGTACAGCCCGATGAATCCCAGGCAGTAAGGGTAACATCATAATCACCCGGGAAAAAATAAACATGCATCGGATTATAAGCGGTACTGGTGTCTCCATCGCCAAACTCCCACAACCAGTTTAAATCCGTCCGGTTAGTGCTGTTATAAAACTGAACAGGGAATGGCGGGCAGGGAGAGAAAGTAGTAGTAACGTAGAAATCAGAAACAGGTGTATCTACCTGCATTAAGTTTGGTATTAATAAAGTGTCTTTACAGCCAATAGACGTTGATACTACTAAAAAAACAGAATAAGTTCCTGTCGAAGTATAAGCATGTACCGGGTTATTAGAAGTAGAAGTAGTTCCATCACCAAAATTCCAGAAACTGCTGTTATATCCACCACTTGAAAGATTTTGAAAATGCACGGATTCTCCGGGGCAAACAGCCGTATCGCTTATGAAATCAGCAACAGGTTGCTGCACCGTAATATAGTAGTTTTTTGTTTTGCCGGCTAAACACCCATTAGAATCCCTTACATAAAATGTTACATCATAAGTACTATCTTCAGTGTAGATATAATTCGGGTTTTGTTGTAAACTTGTATCTCCGGTACCAAAACTCCAGTACCACCCAGTTATCGTCCCAAGAAAAGAGGTACTTGTATCATGAAAAGCTACATTTAGAGGTCGACACCCGATGGTGGGTGCACCATAAAAGCCCGGTTTAACACCAAAAGCAGTTATATAATTGAGCTTAACAATACTATCTCTGCATGAATCGGTAGGATTAATAATTAGCTTAACCGTATAGTAACCTGGTATAGAATAGGTATGAGTTGGATTCTTAGCAGTACTTGTTCCACCATCCCCAAAACTCCAAAGCCATCCGCTTGCAAATATTGAACTATCGCTAAAATGAACAGCAAAAGGAACACATCCCCGGGTGGTATCTGAAACAAATCTTGCATCAGGGGTTCCTATAGGCAGAACCTTTGTGGTAGAATCTATACAACCGGTTGTAGCATTATAAACTGTCAGCTTAACTGAATAATTGCTTTGCGAAGGATAAGTATGAACAGGATTCTGCTGCGTAGAAGTGGTTCCGTCACCAAACTCCCACAGATATGTGTCGGCACCAACTGATTTATCAATAAAAGTAACTGTGGTGGGGCTGGTACAATTGAAATCAAAATCAAAATCGGCTTTTGGTACTACTATTTCTATGTAATGTAAACGTTCTGTATCATTAGGGCATCCCTGATTAATAACGATAAGTGTAATATCATACCAACCGGTATCGGTATAAGCATGAGTCGGTTCAAAAAGTGTGCTTGTGGTTCCGTCACCAAACTCCCAATGCCATATCGTCAGTCCACCGGCACCGGTGGTATTATTGAAAAAATTGACCGGTTGGTCTATACACTGTACCAAAGGGTCGGCAGTAAATACTGGATTAAGTGCTGTACCTATGGTAATATTTTGGTTTGAAACTATACTGTCCATACAGCCGTCTGCATTGGTAATAAGTAATGAAGGAGTGAAAATACCACCAACAGTGTAATTATGCACAGGGTTAATTCCGGTTCCGAAAGTGCCATCACCAAAATCCCACTGATAAGAAGTAATCGCTACATCTGAAATGCTTAAATCAGTAAAATGAACAAGCATAGGGGTGCATCCCTTCGTTGAATCAAAGGTGAAATCTGCATGAAGCGCACCTACTCCAATGTAATCGTTTAAATAAATGGTATTCACACATCCCTGATTATTCGAAACGCCTAAGCTCACGGTGTAAGAACCGATTGAATCATAAGTATGTGATGGATTAGAAAGTGCAGAGGTGGTTCCGTCACCAAAATCCCATTGGTAGCTTGTCGCACCTACAGCAGTATTAGTAAAGTTTACAGTAAATGGAGCAGAACAGTTTGAAGTATCGTTAGCAGCAAAAGTAAAGTTAACCGGGCTTGAAACATTAATTGTGGCGCTTTGGGTATAAGCATCGGTGCAACCGTTGTAGGTTGCTGTTAAAGTTACAGTATAGGTTCCATTAACTGAATAGGCGTGAGTAGGGTTTTGCAGCGTTGAGGTGGTACCATCCCCAAAGTTCCAACTCCACGAAGATGCAAAATTAGAGGTATCCGTAAACTGAAGCGGAATTCCACTACATCCGTTATTGGATGAAACGTAAAAACCTGCCTGAACATTTGTTATTTCAACATGACCATAGGCACTATCTTGACAACCGAAAGGATCCGTTACAATTAAAACAGGATCGTAAATGCCATTGGTATATACCTGTGTGGGGTTTTGCTGAGCAGAGGTTGACCCGTTTCCAAAATACCAGGCATATGATACTGCACCATTTGGTGAAGAACCGGTTCCGGTAAAGGCTACCACCTGCGGTGTGGTACATGATTGGGTAGGGGTTACGGTTATAGCAGCACTTGGTCCATTACCTATAATCACATAATTCGGAAGAATCTGGCTGGTTTGGCAGCCATTACTATCACGGACAACTAAAGTTACATTAAAACTTCCCGGTTGAAGATAACAATGGTTTACATTATAGCCGGTAACGGGTAAAGTTCCGTCCCCAAAATCCCATACGTATTGAGTAACTGGGCTTTCGCCAGGAATAGTTTGATTGGTAAAGTGAACCATATGACAGGGCTGCACACAACCGTGATTATCAGGTGCAGTGAAGTTAGGAGCTGCCGGACGGAAAACACGTATCTGCAATGTTTGTGTATCGGTAGTTGAGCCGTTTGATACTACTAAACGAACATTGTAAATATTAGGTTGCGAAAATGATGCAGTAGGGTTTTGTTGAGTTGAAGTATTGCCGTTATCAAAATCCCATGACCATGAGGTAGCTCCCCCGGTTGACTGGTCGCTAAAGTTAACTACCAAAGGCGGACACCCAAAAAGTTGTGATGCATTAAATTGAGCGTTTAACTGTGCGTTAACTGCCCCGTTATACAAAAACAACATGAAAATAAGTGTAGTTATCCTTCTCAATCTTATTTTGTTCATTATTTGGTATAGATGCTTTTTTCTAGCCGGGTTGTTGCATCGCTTGTAAAATAATTCCTCGTATTCCTACCTTGTTTAAACTGTTCTTGACTTAAAAATGTTTCAATCCTTTGCCTGCAACACAAGATAAATTACAGTTTAAAAATTGTAGAACAACCATTTCAACGCTTTGCTAAGCAAATAAAGCCAAACAGTTTAAGAAATTGTAATAATACCTTTATGTAATTGTTTGAATTACTAACATTTGAAATGCTATTTGTACAGCGTGAAATTGGAAACAGGTTTAATAATGTTTTTTCTATAAATTTCTTTTAATGGGTATCGATTTACTGCTATCTTACCTCCTTCGCTATTTTTTGCATCAATTCTTCA
>CAIYOV010000406.1 GCA_903927935.1 uncultured Bacteroidota bacterium
GCACTTCGGTGCTGGGGTGTGTCAGTTTCTGTGCCAGTTCACCATCGTTGGTAATCAGCAACACACCGGTGGTGTTTCTATCTAACCTTCCAACCGGATATAACCGCGGCTTTTGTATGGATTTAATCTGGTCGTAAGCTCCCCGCAGAAGTTCCATTACGGTTTTGCGGTCGTTCTCATCTTTTACGGTAGTGATATAATCTTTGGGCTTATTGAGCAGGATGTAATATTTCTTTTCAAGTGAAAGAAGTTTGCCGTCAAACTCAATTTTGTCTTTCGTCTTTACTTTGTGCCCCATCTCCTTTACCACGGTGCCATTCACTTTCACTCGTCCCTCTTTAATCAACTCATCAGCTGCTCTGCGCGAAGCAACACCAGCATGGGCAATGTATTTATTCAGCCGGACTTCATCCGGAAATTTTTCTGTTTCAGAATAAACTAATTCACCATCCTCATTTTCTTCTTTGGGATTAATGTGTTTTTTATTGCCAAAATATTTAGATGGTTTTGTTTTATCTAACGATGTTTTAAACGCAGTTTTTTTGGCATCATCCTGAGCGCTCCGTTCAAACATTTTTTTAGCGGCTGCAACTAAAGCAGGATTCTTCTCTTTCTTCTTATCCCACTTTTTGTAAGGAATAGAAGATGTTTTTGTTTCCTTCTTAAAAGGTTTATCCGATGATTTTTTCTGCACGCACCAAACCTACATGATTCTTTAAATAATGCAAATAAAAATCATGCAGGTTCTTGAAGTCCAGAAAAAAATAAACGAGTGCTGAAAAAATATAGAAAGTGTTGTGAGTAGTTGATGTTGTTTGAAATCTATTTCAATTCAACAGAAACAATTTCTACTCTTCTTTCGAGTGCCGCTGCAGGACTGTAAACAGATTGCTGCTTATCTTCCCTCCGGTCGCTGATTTGTTTGTTGGCAGTTTCTTCACCGAACGAAACAGTCTTAAGAGAGAGAGAGCCATTGCTTACATATTGAAGCAAAGCACCATCGCGGTAATGAAAAAAATAATTGCGAAGCGATGCCACCCTGCGGTATCCGAGATTGATGTTATATGAATTGTAATTGAGCGGAGAGCAATAGCCTTTCAGCGTTACTTCCAGTTTAACTCCGCTTTGCAACATATCATACATCTGCGAAGTAAAAGCAATCAGGTCATAATATCCTTTGTCGACTTTTGTTTCAAAGAAACCCTGCACATCCCGTTCAGCTGTGTCCTTTCGGTCATTTTTCAAACCTTTCGAAAATTCTTTTACGTATTCATCCCGCAATACCGAATAAGCGTCATAGGTTTCTTTGTAATCGAGTTTCGTAGTGTCGCTTAAAGTTTTGGCATCCGGTTCATCGTTATGAAAATATAAGGCGGCCGGCATCAGTTGCTTCAGTTCTTTCAGTTGTTCACCGGCTTTAGCGGTTTGCTCTGCAACTGTAATTGTATCAGGTTTCGTTACTACAGTGTCTCGCTTTTCAATTTTCTTTCCAGTGCTGTAAGCATAAATATCATTACAGCAGGTTTCAGCTTCAATAAAATAAGAACCCTTTCGGTTCGATGTTATGTAAGCGCGTGAATCGTCAATTGCTTTAGCGTAATACAAATCATTTTGCGGAGTGTTAATGGGTTGCAATAAATTTTTGGGCGTACTCCAGTTAGTAGATTCACCGGTAGCTTCAAAAATATCATATCCCCCAAAACCATAATGCCAGTCGCTGCTGAAAAAAAGTTTGCGATTATTTACGTCATAAAAAGGAGTGATTTCATTCCCCTGTGTATTGATTTTATTTCCTGCATTTACCGCCTGCTCATAAGTGCCGTCAGCATTCAGTTTGCTCATCCAGATATCCATTTTGCCTTGTCCACCTTCGCGGTCAGAAGAGAAAAATAAAATTTCATTACCTGATAAATCGTAACCAAAACTTGGCTGTGTGTTCGTTGCGTTTGCAGTGTTTACATGATCGCTGAGTTTTTCAGCTACTGCCCATTTAAAGTTATCGTACTTCGTTACATAAATATCGCAACGTGTAGTTGACTTATCCTTTTGTTCGCATTGTGTAAAGAAGAATTTTTTAGAATCCGGAGAGTATGCTCCGTTGCCGATATTCAGTTCTTGATTCGAACCGTTAGGATTATAAATTGCTTCTGGATTTGGTGGCTGATTATACAGACGCACTAAATATTTTTCATTCTTCTTATCTGTAGAAATATTTCTCAGAGACGAGAATTGAATCTTATCAGGAAAAACATGGATAGCATTAAATTCTGATTGTGGAGTGTTCACGTCTTTGCCTAAGTGCTCAATATTTATTGAATCGCTTTTTCTTGAATGATCTTTCACCCATGCACATGCCTCAATTTCCTGCTGTGCTTTCGCATAGAAATAATCCTTCTTTCTGTACTTTGTTTGAAAACGGTGAAACTGTTTCTGCGCTTCTTCGCACTTACACTCGCAGGTGCTTCGCAAAACTTCTCCGAGCCAGAAATTCGCCATCGGATATTGATTAGACTTATCAAGTTTAGTTACTGCGCGATAACCATAATTCGAACCATCCAAATCGTTAAACATCCTGCAGGCTTCGGCATATTTAAAATTCAGGTCAATATTTTCTTCGTCTTTCTTCAGCGCATCTTTAAAATATTGGGATGCTACATAGTAATCGCCTTCTGCAATTTTTTTATCACCGGCTTTGGTGAGTTGAGAAACAGTTTGAGAAAAAGACGATAGACAACAAACAACAGACAGTAGAAATAAATAGAAGCATTTCCTGTAGTTAAACCGCGAAGCGTGAACTGTTACCTGTAAACTCATAGAAATGCCGGACATATTGCCCCAGGTTTATTTATGTTTTTCACTTTGGCTAAAATGTAAATCACACTCACTTCGAACCCTCCATTATACCGGCTGGCAACATGCAGTTTCGAGAAATTAATATCGTAACTCAGGTTGACCTGCAGATTGTCGTAATCCATTCCTCCTAATAGCCAACCGGCTTCTGCCGAACGGCCATATGCACCAAAATTGACTGCAACGGTATGTGCGGCCTGTATCGCCAAATAATATTTCGCATGTGCACCATAGCCCACTTCATATTTTGTATCCTGCATTTGAAACATCAACTCGGGAACAATATCCCATTGCTTTGCCACCTTAACCTGTCCGCGTATATGAACCGTAAAGCGCGGATTCAACTTCACCGAATTATCGTTATAGAAAGTTTGCTTTTGTTGGGTTAAGTGCGTTACTCCAAAACCAAGAGTAAAATTCGTGCGTTCTGCTTTTGTCCATCTATAAGCAAAACCTATTCCGAGGTCGAAAGAATTGAATCTCGTTTTTAAAAAGCTTTCATCCACTGCAATATTCGGATCAAATACATCCCCGTTCCATTGGTTATCAAAATTCAGTTTGCTGTAATTAATGTTGCGGTTTACCAAACCAAGTTGAATTCCTATACTTAATGCGTGATGCAGTTTCTTATCCAATGCTTTGATGTATGAGACCGATACAGCAGTATTTACAGAAGTGAACCGCGAATCTCCTGCTCGGTCGAAAAACAAAACCAGACCCGCACCAATACGGTCGTTGTTTTTCAGCGTGAGACAATTCATTTCAGCACTGGCTGAGAACGTGTTGTAGCGAACCGGAACTGAGGGCCATTGATTTCTATAATTACCTACAAAACGATAATCGCCATCGAACAAATTAGTATTAGCCGGATTTTGATTAAGTGGAGAGAAGTTGAATTGAGAGAAGTGAATATCCTGCGAATAAGAAACCAGGCCAAAGATCAAAGACCAAAGTATAAAGGCAAATACTGCCTTTACTTTGAACTTTGATCTTTGAACTTTGAACTTTCTTTTCATCGCAGCAGCGTTACATTTCCTTTCTTTATAAATTTATTCCCTCCCAAACATTCGCCTTCGGCATACCAACCGAAAACAGCGGGGTCAATTTTCTTTCCGTTGAAAATTCCATCCCAACCTTTCGAAATATCTTTTGTTTCAAAAACCCTTTGCCCCCAACGATCATAAACAGCAAAATAAATTTTAGTCACATTATTGGCGCGTACATACAGCACATCGTTCTTGCCATCACCATTCGGAGAGAATGCATTTGGAATATAAATGTTCGATTCTTTACAGGGAGTGTTAACCACATACACAATTACCGAATCACGTTTCTTGCAACCTTGTGAATCTGTGACCTCCGCATAATATGTATTCGTGTTAGGCGGATAAGCATAAGGAGTTTCTATAGTAGTTGAACTGAGTGTAACATCATTAATCCATGCAAACGAAACCACGTTTGAGCTCATAGATAAATTGAGTTGTGTGGTATCACCATAATAGATCGTATCGGGGTTGGCAGTAGCATCCACACTAAGAACTGACGAAAGAACATTTATGAGAATAGAGTCACTAAAAACACAGCCTGCCTGGTTAGTTACTGAAACATGATAGGTAGTTGTTTGTAAAGGACTCACCAAAGGATGCGCAGTGTTTGCACCGGAAATAATCTGCAAAGTTGGTGTCCAGCTATAAGTGAGTTGTTGATTCGGTTGTGAGTTCGTAACTGAAAGCTGAAGTGTGTCCCCCCCGCACAACACATCGCTACCCTGCAAGGTGAGCGCATCGGTAAATATCTGAACCGTTTGATGAAAAGTATCAACACAAATTCCATTTGAAACTAAAAGTTGGTAAGTAGTAGTTTGCTGAGGAGAAGCGATTGGATTTGAAACATTCGGAGCACTTAAAGTATTGGTTGGCGACCATTGATAAACGATAGTTGAATCGTTATTAGGCGGAAATCCGATTTGCGTTGTTTGTGCATTACAGATTTTAATGGCAGGCAACGTATCACTTCCCACTCCGCCAATCACTAAAATCTTTTTAATAATAGTGTCTGCACCGTTGCAACTTCCCGGATCACCCACTATTAACGTAACATCAAACAAACCTGTTTGTAAAAATGTATGCGATGGATTTGTTAGTGTAGAAGATCCCCCGTCTCCAAAAATCCATTGATAGTTTGGAGACAAAACTGAAGTGCTTTGATTAGTAAACTGAATAGGGAAATTTTTGCAGGCATTCGGATAGGAAAAATCTGCCAGGCAAATCGGAAGATTTAAATCGAATTTAAAAACTGCGTTGTTGCAATTGTTTGAATTATTTGTGTTTGAAACCGCTCCAGGTGTTGTAGGAAAATCATCGTTACTACCACAACCGGCACAAACACTTTGATAAACCTTTCCTTTGCGATCAAACCGGCTAGTTCCTCCGTCAACATGCTCCTCGCTGATGGCACCACCCATGAATGTTGCATAGGCAAGCGCACTCGCGTCATCTTTCATCACCATTAAATAAAAATCCTGTCCGTCAGTGGTAGATTTAAAAGCGTTAGAAGTTACATCTAAGCCGGTAGTACCACCTGTGCCTCCAACAATATTATTCACTCCCTGGCTGCCCCATCCACAGGCATAGATATTGCTGCACACATCTACCAGAAAAGCAGTTGGAGAAATATCGGTTACCCCTAATCCTCTTCCCCATGAAGTTGACCATATGAGTGTATCTAATTTCTCATTGAATTTTGAAATAAACTGTCCTCCATTCGGTTTGTTGTATCCCGCATTCTTGATGTAGTTACTAGCGGAATTATCAGCCTGACCAAGCACATATACATTGTTTGCTTTATCTAAGTCAACAAAATATATCTGGTCATAATCAGCATAACCGTAATAAGTAGAGGCAATTTTTGTTTGCCCGTTTTTATCAATGTGTGTAATAAATCCATCGCAGGTTCCGCCAGCAAAAATGTTTTGATAAACCCCGCTGGTTGTAGGAAAATTAGTGGAGAGCGTTCCACCGGATACAAACAAATTTTCATCTCCATCAACAGCTACTGAATACGCAGCATCATCTTCACTACCACCAAATGTGGTACTCCAAATCATAGTAGAAAGATTTGCATCCATCTTGAAAATGCAGGCATCCATTCCCCCGCCAAATGAACTTTGAAATGTTCCTGCAGTGCGGGGAAAATCTGCTGAGCGAGTACAGGAAGCAATGTAGATGTTGTTGTTCTTGTCAATTTCAATTTCACCGCGTACTTCATCGGCATAATTATGACGAAGAAACCCTGGGCTTGCATACGGTTGACCTGCACGGTAATTCAAACCGTCATTATCGCTTCCGCCAACATAAGTAGAAGAAAGAAGCTGCGAACCATCCACGCTAAGTCGTGAAATCACGATATCTGAACCGCGTTTATAGTGGGCAGCTATACCATCCCATACACCCGGGTTGCTGCCTCCATTAAAAGTAGTGTCATAAGCACCAGATGTAACAGGGTAATTCGGGCAATCAGTTGTTCCTAATATGTATAACTCATCGTTTGAATTAGCAATTAAACTGTGGGGCAAATCCTGACCGTAGCCACCAAGATACGTTGAGAATATGCGTTGGGTTCCATCAGCAGAATATTTAGTGATGGAAATATCATCTCCCGGATATTGCCCACCTCCACTAAAAGTAATGATTGAGCCGCCCACATAACTCATAATATAATGACCGGTTACCAAAGGATAACCCACTCCGAAAACTGAACCCGCCCCAAAGGCATTTTCATGAGTATCATAAGTAGCAGAATACCCGAAGTTATCGGCTGTAGAACCTGAATAAGTAGAGAAGATAAGAGTAGGATCAACAAAAAGCTTTTGGTTTTTATCATAGCCTTTCGGAAAACTATACGTAAGCGAATTTTCTTTCAGCTCAAATTCGCAAGTCACTTCTGTTTCTTTTCCATTGATAATTTGATAGGCATAAGGTTTCAAATCCATCACATCACCCACATGAGTTTTAATTTTCAGATTCCCCTTTTCTTCAATCGAAACACCGTCTGTTCCCTCAAAATTTATTCTCAGTTGCGAAGCATCAATTCCCTTTTCCACTTCATACACATACTTCAATGAATTTTCTTTCGAAGAAATTTTCAGATTGATTCCGTTGTAGAGGTTCGAATAATCAATCTCATGAAATGCCTGCACTTTCGAAGCCCATTTGTTTTTATCGTTTCCTATAAAGTAGTTGAAGTATTCTTTAATCGCATCATTTCCTCTTGAAGTTGATTGCGTGTTTGCATTTTCAAACTTCATTTTGAACGCATGAAAATTCATATTGTAATCAATGGTTGGTGTGTAATTCTCCAATTTGTGATGGTCACCTTTTATGCGAAGAATATCGCGGGTATCAAAAAGATTAAAGGTGATTACATTTTTCTCGAAGAAGATAGCTCCGTTCTTTATTTCGGCTTTATAGAGAATGTTATTCTCCCACTGACCTTTGTTTTGCTTAAAGACAATTTGCTGACATGATTTGCAGGAAGTTCCGGCAAAAGAATTTGCGACAACAGAAATAAAAAGAAAAAGTAGTAGTAAAATTTTTTTCATCGAATACTGTTTACCAAAGAAAGGAAAAGTATTCTGATAAACGAAGAACCGGTTAGTGTGAATTATTCTTTATTACTTTCTTCTTCCGGAATAGAATCTGCGGCCGGCATATCCGAGATTATTTCGGGAACTTCACCTATTGTATTGCCATCAAATTGAGGAAGAACATCTTTCAGTTTCGGCAGTTCGGTGGTAGAATTGATGCCAAAGTAATCAAGGAAAGTTTGTGTTACTTTATAAAGGATGGGTTTGCCCGGTGAATTTTCCAAACGCCCGCAGATCTCAATCAATTCTTTTTCGAGTAGTTTCTCTACTGAGTAATTGCAATCAACTCCGCGTATTTTTTCGCACTCCACTTTAGTAATTGGTCCGCGATAAGCGATGATGGAAAGTGTTTCAAGTGCCGCAGTAGAAAGACGTTTCTTTTCCTTCTGCCCGATGAAAGCCGCCACTGTATTATGGTATTCGGGTTTGGTAAAAAACTGGTATCCTCCACCTATTACTCGCAGTTCAAAAGCATAAATATCACTCCTGAATTTTTCCTGTAAGTCGTTGAGAATTGATTCCACCACCTGCGCATCAAGCACTGTTCCGGGAAATGCCTTGCTCATAGCTCCTACAATGTCCTCTTTAGTAACAGCATTCTCACTGCTGAAAACTAAAGCTTCGATATGTTGGTGTAAATTATCCATTTTGTATGGGGTCTTAGCCGATTGGGGATTCTCCGAATTTCCAAATGTCCCAATTTCTAACTGACTCATTATCCTTTTTCCTCGAGTGCCGCTGCACCGCCCACGATTTCCAAAATTTCTTTGGTAATGGCTGCCTGACGTTCGCGGTTATATTGAATTTTTAAAGCGCGTATCAGTTCATTCGCATTGTTGGTTGCTGAATCCATGGCCACCATTCTCGCTCCATGCTCTGATGCGTTGGTATCTAAGATAGCCTTAAACAACTGAGTGTTCAATATTTTCGGAACTAATTCTTCGAGCAGTTTTTCTTTCTCCGGTTCAAAAATGTAGTCTGCCTTGGTCTTTTTGGCTTTGCTTTCTGCCGAAGGCGCTACCGGTAAAAATCTTTCGAGCATAAAGCGCTGCGTTGCCGCATTCACAAACTTGGCGTAAACCAGTTCAATTACATCATATTTCTCTTCCGAAAAACTTTGCATCAACAATTCAGAAACTTCTTTTGATGTATCGAAAGAAAGTTTAGCCATTAAGCTATGGTAGTCGGTAATAAAAGTGATATCCTTATCTTTCTTGAAAAAGTCATAGCCTTTTTTGCCTACGCATAACATGGTTACACCACCTGCTTTTTTCTGGTCTGCGTAATCTTCCACCAAAACTTTTCTGGCAGTTTTAATCAGGTTGGAATTAAAGCCTCCGCAAAGACCTTTATCTGAAGTAATCAGCACAATCAGCACTTTCTTTACATCGCGCTTTTTATTAAAAGCCATTGATGAACCACCTTCAATGCCGCTCATAATGTTACTCAGCATTTCGTTCAGTTTTTCAGAATACGGACGCATTTGTACAATACGGTCCTGTGCGCGCTTCAGTTTAGAAGCTGCCACCAGTTTCATTGCCTTGGTAATTTGCTGTGTGGTGTTCACACTCGCTATTCGTATTCTAACTTCTTTAAGGTTCGCCATGTTTCAAAAATTGCGCGGCAAAAATAGAAGAATAACGTAGAGAAACAAGCCGATTTTAAAGCCCTGATTTGGCATAGTCATTCAGGATTTCGCCCAACATATTAGCAAATTTGTAATTGCCTCTTTCGCTTAGCTCAATCGCTTTCAGATATTGCCCTTCATAAAGCCTCAACTCATCGGCTGACTGCTTTATTCTGACCACAAACACAAACTTGGTGTTTGCCTTGCTTTCGTTGTTGCTTTCGAAGGCTTTATAGAACTGATAATCGGCAATATCTACATTCAACTCCTCTTTTAACTCGCGAATAAGGGCTTCTTCTGGGGTTTCGCCTTCTTCTACTTGTCCGCCAAATAAATCCCAATGGTTGGGGAATGGAATTTCAGGTTTGTCATCGCGCAGGTAGATGAGCAGTTTGTTGTTAGAGTCAAATAAAATGGCAGTAGCTACTTGATGCATTCTCAAAACTTCGTTTTTCTTTACACAAATATTCATCAAACCTTTTTCACCATGAGAAAATTCTTTCTTCTCTTTTTACTTCCGCTTCAATTATTAGCCCAAAAAGATTTTACCAAATACGTTGACCCTTTTGTAGGCACCGGTGGGCACGGCCACACTTTCCCCGGACCAACTATGCCTTTTGGTATGGTGTAGTTGAGCCCTGATACACGTTTGAAAGGCTGGGATGGTTGCTCGGGTTATCACTACTCCGACAAATTAATATACGGATTCTCTCACACACACTTAAGCGGCACCGGCTGTTCTGATTACGGAGATATCCTGCTGATGCCAACCGTTGGAAAGCCTCAGTTCAGCAACAAAAAATATTCTTCGCGTTTTAAAAAGGAAAGTGAAAACGCCAAAGCGGGTTACTACACAGTGTTTCTGGATAAACCGAAAGTAAAAGTGGAACTGACTGCCACTAGGCGCACAGGTCTGCACAAATACACTTTTCCAAAATCTTCTTCTTCAAACATTATTCTCGATTTAACCCACCGCGACTTTGCTAAGGAAGGTGAAATAAACATTACCGACAACAACGAAATTTCAGGCAAGCGGGTAAGCAAAGCGTGGGCCGATAACCAGATAGTGTATTTCGTTATTCAGTTTTCTAAACCGTTTATCAAATCGGGAATTGCGAAGGCAGATGCAGCGAACACAAATTCTACGCACGATACCGGTTCATTGCTCAAAGCCTTTGTAAGTTTTGAAACCACTGAAGGCGAAGTAATTTATGCCAAGGTAGGCATCAGCGCGGTGAGTGTGGAAGGCGCGCGAAAAAATTTACAGGCAGAGCAACCGGGTTTCGATTTCGATAATACTGTTGCCGATGCAAAAGCGGCCTGGAACAAAGAGCTTGGCAAAATTGACGCAGAGGGCAAAGATGAAACGGTGCTCCGCACTTTTTATTCGGCACTGTATCATGCCATGACCCCTCCTAACATTTACAACGATGTGGATGGCAAATATCGCGGCAGAGATTTTCAGGTGCATGAGGCAACCGGCTTTAATTACTACACCGTGTTTTCTCTGTGGGATACTTACCGCGCGCTTCATCCGCTGCTTACTTTGATTGACAAAAAACGCAGTTCCGATTTCATGAATACTTTCATTCATCAGTTTCAGGAGGGCGGCCGTTTGCCTATTTGGGAGTTGGGTAGTTGCGAGACCTGGTGCATGATTGGCTACCACGCCATACCGGTCATTACCGAAGCAGTGATGAAAGACGTTACCGGTTTTGATGTCAGCAAAATTTATGATGCCATGAAGTTCAGCGCCATGGAAGATAAGAACGGTTTGAAGAGTTACAAGGCAAACGGCTACATTAAATATCTCGAAGCCGGTGAAAATGTTTCGCGCACACTCGAATATGGTTATGACGACTGGTGCATTGCACAAGTGGCAAAGAAACTGGGCAAGACTGACGACTATACTTATTTCACCAAGCGCGCACAGAGCTACAAAAATCTGTTCGATGCCTCTACCGGTTTTATGCGTCCGCGGCAGGATGCTTTCATGTCACCTTTTGATCCTTACAAAGTTGACCACAACTACACCGAGGGCAACGCCTGGCAGTATTCGTTTTATGTGCCGCAGGATTTGAGCGGACAAATGAAACTGCTGGGCGGCAAAGAAAAACTGGCGGTGTTTCTCGATTCGCTGTTTACCACCAGCAGCAAACTTACCGGACACAAGCAGCCCGATATTTCGGGAATGATTGGACAATATGTGCACGGCAACGAGCCTAGCCACCAGATTGCTTACGAGTATAATTACGCGGGGCAGCCCTGGAAAACACAAAGCATGGTGCGCAGAATTATGAACGAAATGTATCACGCGCAGCCCGATGGACTGGCGGGCAATGAAGACTGCGGACAGATGAGCGCCTGGTATGTTTTCAGCGCGCTGGGTTTTTACCCGGTGTGCCCGGGCAGCGACCACTACGCCATTGGCTCACCTGTGCTTGATAAAGCAACTATGCATTTAGAGAACGGCAAAACATTTACGGTTACTGCCAATAACAATTTAAAAAGCAACGTTTACATCAGCTCTGCCAAACTGAATGGAGTGAACTACACAAAGAGTTATTTAAACTATGCTGACATTGCTAACGGTGGAACCCTCGAACTAAACATGAGTGCCGAGCCTAACAAAAACTGGGGAAGCGCAGAAAGCGATATACCGGTGACGAAGATCGAGAATTGATTTGAGAGTGTGATGATGTGATTATTTGATAATGCGAATGATAGTTATTGACTATATATATTATTGTGCTTATTGCTTAGGGGCAAAGCGTAGCGAAGGCGATAGGCACGCAAGAACAGTATTCTTTGTTTTCTTTATATTAATATGCATTCTATTTAGCATAGAAAATCTTACCGGACTCACTTCGATATTAAGAAAACAAATAGCACAATTTTCATTCTTGGAAATGGCTCTCTGCTTCCCTTTCTGTCTATACTACTTTGCAAAAAAAAATAAAAATAGAGCCATAGTAGCTCGATTTGATCAAAGCATTGGGGAATGGAAAAATTTGCACGCTTTTAATGGTTTTTTATTCTTTGTAGGAGGCATGCTACTATTCTGGTTTACAAAAACCCATTATGATGAAATGGGAAGAACCATCTTGCCTATTTTCTCCCAAACATTCCCTAATTAAACTTCTTTGAACCATTTTTTGGTATAGAAAGCGAATGCCAATTTTTATCTAAAACCATTTTTATTTTTCATCCTAATTATAAAACCCCACCCCAACCCTGCTAAAAATTAAATCATCAGGCTCTCTGTTTCGTTAAAATAGTACCAGACATCATTTCTACTGCTGACAGTAGTCATAATATAGCCCAAGTATTTTAACAACCTTGCGGGGTAATGAAACAGCCGCTCTTTATAAAATATGTGTTGCCGTTTATTCAGTGGTATGCGCTGATGATTTTTTTTGCGCTGGGCATCGACTATCTTCTTCACTACTTTAATATCGTATCAGTTGGTCGTTATCTCGGCATTTTGGGCACCGTCATTATTATCCTTTCATTCATCTATTCGCTGCGCAAGCGTAAAATAATTGAAACCGGTTCGCCCAAACAATTACTGGTTTTGCACGAATACCTTGCCTGGATAGGCTCCATACTTATATTGGTTCATGCAGGAATTCACTTCAATGCCCTGCTGCCCTGGCTGGCCATAGGGCTGTTGCTGATAAGTGTAGCGAGCGGATTGGTCGGAAAATTTCTTTTGCAGAAATCGAGTGAATCACTTAAAGAAAGAAAACAGGCATTAATCACCAGCGGTTTAAACGTAGAAGAGGCCGACAAAAAATTGTTTTTTGATTCAGTTACCGTGGATGCCATGCGCAAATGGCGGGTGGTCCATCTACCGGTTACCTTCTTGCTGGGCATTTTGTCGTTGCTGCATATCATCACCATAATCATGTTCGGAAAATGAAAAACCTGATTCTGTTTGCAATTGTTGGGGCGCTCATCTGGCTGATGATTCAGTTTCCGCATACCATGCTCAACCCGGGCGAACTGGTGCAGGCGCACCAGAAGCTGAATTCAAAATGTCTCGATTGCCATCAGCCGCTGAAAGGAATCAGTAACGAAAAATGTATTGCATGCCACAAACTTGCCGAAATAGGTGACGATACAGTAGCAGGTGAAAAGAAAATTTTATTCCACGAAAAACTGGTCAATGAAAAATGCACGTCCTGCCACAGCGACCATAAAGGACTGAAACCCGACAACCCTTTAAGCGGCTTTAAACACAATTTATTAGCCGAAACGGTAATAAGCAATTGCAACAGTTGCCATAAAAAACCGGTTGACACACTGCATAAGCTACTCTCGTCTGTCTGCAACAATTGCCACAACACCAACGGATGGAAATCTTCGGTAGTGTTCAATCACGAAATGATTCAGGGTGCCGATAAAAATAACTGCACCGGTTGCCATCAAAAGCCAAGCGACTCATATCACCTGTTTTTTAAAGATAATTGCAACCAATGCCACAGCACTGCTAAATGGGTGCCTTCTACCTTCGATCATTCAAAATATTTCAGGCTCGATGGCGACCATAATGCAAAATGCAACACCTGCCACACCAATAATAATTTCAGCATTTATACCTGTTATGGCTGTCACGAACATTCTGAAGGCAAAATAAGGAATGAGCATAACGAGGAAGGCATTTACAACTTTACCGACTGCGCCCGCTGCCATAAAAGCGGCAACGAGCATGATATTGAAAGGAATGAAAACGGGGGCGAAAGGCTGAATCAACAGGACATAAATGGTGTAAAAGACTACATCAAATCTGATAGCAAAGAAGGAAAGAAAGAGCACGATGATGATTAATGAGCTGCCAGCATGGTTTCTTTTTTAATGATAGTTCTTACACCTCGGGCCAACCCTACTAAAATTAAAGGTTAAAAACCCTCAATTTTTTTCAAAAAAACACTTTTTTAATCTTCTCCAACCAAAATCAGCCTTTCCGGGGGTTGCGGCAGCCACTGGCGAGTACCCGCCAGCCATTGCCGCACATCAGTCAGTCATTGGCCGGTATCCGCCAGCCGTTGCCGCACATCGGTCAGCCATCGATCGGTACCCGCCAGCCATTGCCGCATATCGGTCAGCCATCGATCGGTACCCGCCAGCCATTGCCGCACATCGGTCGGCCATTCACTGGTACCCGCCAACCGTTGCCGCATATCGGTCAGCCGTTGGCCGGTTCCCGCCAAGCATTGCCGCATGTTTGGCAATAACCTCCTTTTTTGCTTTGGACATCTAAAGAACATGAAAAAGTATATAATGATGATTAATGAGAAGTTGAGAGGGCTTCGTTTTCAAAAGACACAAAATCGCCAGTTACTGCGCTAAATTTCAAAAGCTCGGAAATGACTGCCACCCATAACAACTCACTTAAACAACTCGCTTACAGTTTTCCGTTTAAGATGGGCTGCTATCCACTTATCGGCAAACTGCATGGCATTATCGGGGGCAGTTTCTATTTCCGTAAGCAGTGGTTGCAGCAAGGCGGTTTCTTCTTTATAACTAAGTGTTTTGGATGTAGCCAGTTTCAGTAAAACCCTCAGCAAATTTTCTTCGATAGGGTTAAGCAGCTTATGTGACTGGTTTTTTTTGAGTGCGTGTTTAGCGAGCGAGGCTACAATTCGGTAGTTCTTCAGTTCGTAATGTATAATGGCATTCAACAGTTCCCCCCGTAAATAAATGGCGGGCCGGTGAGCGGGGCTGAAATTGTTGAGTACTTTATTAATAAAATTAAGCGCTCCGGTAAATTCACCAACGCAGGTCAAAATAAGTGCGTGCAGGTAATAGAAATAAAGCATGTGATAAGGTTCTATATCCATGTTAAGTTTTAAAATCTCCTTTTCAATACTCTTGGTTTTGTCTAAAGCCTTCTGATAGTGGTGATTGATAAAGTAATATTCGAGTTCGTGTGTGTGGGTATGAATAAACACGCGTTGCTGCACCACATCTTTGCGGATGTGCGCCTTGTGGGCAAATGCATTCAACGTATCTATATCCTTAAAAAATGAAGAGGGGGCAAAGAATTTTTTGCTGCTGAGCAACCGGTCATAGATAGAAATATAATCTAAAGGATATTCCACCGCATAGGTTTTTGACCGGTGAATCAATTCCACCAGTTGTTGAAGGTGCTGCAGCTCTTTCAGTTGATTATTTAGATAGCGGTAATAGTTAGAATAGATAAGATGATAATAGACTTTGGCCGAAAACGACAGCGCGTTTTTATCTGACTCTAACTCCGGTTGCTGAAGAATGCGCTCAAATTTTTTCAGCACGCTCTTCTTCGAAAACTTTTCGTTGCCCGCCTGCAACAGATTACTGCGGTAATACAAATCGGTAATGCTTTTCAAATTGTTCAGCAGCGTAATGTATTTATCAATTGAAAGATTCACCTCCGCTGCTTTCTGCAACCCAAGCGAATAGCCGCTGCACCGTTTCTTCCACATCAGCACGTCAATCATCAGCTGAAAATTCTCGCATGCTTCGGCCAGCGTTTCAGTTTTGGCTATCAGCTTCAAACATTCCGTATACAGCCCTTTATGAAAAAGTATCTCGATAGACAGCAGGGCTTCTTTAATCTCCAGATTATAGGTGCGGGAATCGTGAAAGCCATTCAGACTTCCTAATATCAGTTGATATAAATAGTTTTTGTCGGCCGAAAGAAAGTCGGCATTCACTCCCGCTTTCTTTAAACTGTTTTTGATTTCAGCATCGTTTTCTGTAATGCGTTTATCCAGTTCCTCAAATAGCAATACGTATTTATTGCGTCCGCCAATTATATGCCGCTCTGAGAATATTTTAAAATATCTCTTCTCCGACATGGTAAGTGTTTTAATCAGAGTAAATACCGCACTGCTTTTTTTCATAAAATCACAATTCAGACTTACTAAAAATAGTGAATTATTTCAGCTCAGCAACTTAGTTCATTGGTAGATTTACATTAGGTTACTCAAATAATTACCTTATGAAAAACTTCTCTTTACTAAAAAAAATAATTGCCATTGTATTTATCACATTAGGCTTCTATTATACAAATGGTCAGATAACCATAAACAACACGGTCTATACTCCCACTCAGTTAATTGATGGAGTATTGGTTCCAAGTGGTGGGGGAACAACCGTTTCAAATGTAGCCTATCAGGGGGTTTATAACGTTTCAAATAAATATCAGGTAGGTTATTTTACTACTGCAACAACAACATTAACCCAGATGGGTTTTACATCAGGTGTTGTTTTGTCGACCGGCAACACCGCAGATATTCCGTTAACCTTAGGAGCTGACCCCAGAGCTGCCGCACAGATGTCAACCGGTTATACAAGCACATGCTCAAACGGAGAAATCAGACAAACGGGAACATGCCCTGTATATATTAATGATGTAGATATTCTTGCTGGTGCCTACAACTACTATAATGCTTCTATTCTGGAATTTGATTTTGTACCGGTTACGAATTTTGCAAAGTTTCGGTACATATTCGGCTCAGAGGAGTATGAAGACAATTCCGGCATTATCAATTATCAGTGTTCTGCTTACAATGACAAGTTTGGTTTTTTAATCAGCGGTCCTGGAATTTCCGGAGGACAGGGCTATACAAATGATGCAAGAAATATTGCCCGGTTAGCCAATGGATCTGAAGTATCTATTAACTCGGTAAATAACGGAGTGGTTGGTTCGAGTGGTGGTGCTCCCGCAGCAGCTAAATGTCAGGCGGCAAATGCAGGTTGGGTTCAGAATGTATCAACAGCCGAATACCTTGGAACTATTGACGGAACAGAGCTAAACGGCAACACAAAAATACTTACGGCACAACAGAGTGGCTTAACCCCCGGACAGACCTATCATATTAAACTTATTGTAACCGATGTTTCTGACGGAGCTTACGATGCAGTGGTTTATTTAGAAGCAGGCAGTTTTGTTACCAGTTCAAGCGCTAATGCTGGCATCAACCAATCTATCTGCTCAAACAGCGCCAACCTGAATGCCATAAGTCCTGCCAGCGGAAGTTGGTCAGTAGTTACCGGTACCGGTTCGTTTGTCAACCAAAACAGCCCAGTCACCTCAGTTTCCGGATTGGCATTGGGAGCTAATATTTTAAAATGGTCAAATGGAACAGATTCATCAACCGTAACCATCACAGTAAGTTCTCCTACCAACGCAACAGCAGGTTCGTCTTTGTCTTTGAACTGTACCACCACGAGTGGCACTATAAGTGTTAGTTCTTCTACAAGCGGTGCTACCTATAGCTGGTCAGGAACCGGAATTGTATCGGGTGGCTCTACTTCATCGCCAACGGTAAACGCAGCAGGAACCTATACCGTAACTGTTACAAACCCTGCTAACGGGTGCACAGCTACGGCATCTGTTGGTGTAAGTAATAATACCACTCCACCTAATTTAACTGCCGGTTCTCCCCTCGCATTAAACTGTATCACTACAAGCGGAACAATCAACGCAAGTTCAACAACTAACGGGGTTACTTACAACTGGTCAGGAACCGGAATTGTATCCGGTGGATCATCAACATCACCAACCGTAAATGCAGCAGGAATATATAACGTAACTGTTACAAACCCGGCTAATAGCTGCACAGCTACAGCATCTGTAAGTGTAAGTAACAATACCACTCCACCTAATTTAACTGCCGGTTCTCCCCTAGCATTAAACTGTATCACTATAAGCGGAATAATTAGCGCAAGTTCAACAACTAACGGGGTTACTTACAACTGGTCAGGAACCGGAATTGTATCCGGTGGATCATCAGCATCACCAACAGTAAACACGGCAGGAACCTATACGGTAACTGTTACAAACTCGGCTAATGGTTGCACGGCAAATACAAGTGTAACCGTTACAAATAACACAACCGCTCCAAACGTAAGTATTGCTTCACCGGCTTCGCTTTCATGTAATGTTTCAAGCGTTACCCTTACGGCTTCTTCTACTACACCAAATGCCACCTATAATTGGGGGAACGGAAATACTTCTGCAACTTATGCGGTTTCTTCAGCCGGAAACTACACCACCACAGTTACAGACCCTGCCAACGGATGTACTGCTTCGGCATCAGCCACCGTAATTTCAGGAGCCGGAGCAGTTAGTTTTACATATACTACAACTAACGATACCTGTGGAAACAGCAAGGGTTCGGCAAGCCTAAATGTTTTATCCGGCAATGCCCCTTTTACCTATTTATGGAATAACAACAATACAACTTCAGCTATCTCAAACATTTTAGCAGGAACATATACTGTTACTGTTAGTGATGTGGGCGGATGTTCAGCTACATCTTTAATAACCGTTAACGCTATTGCCACCCTAAGCATTTCTGCCTCATCAACCAACACAACCTGCGGTTTAGAGAATGGAATGGCTGTTGCAAATACAATAACCGGCAATACACCGTTTACCTATTTGTGGAGCAACAACAATACTAACGACTCGCTTTTAAATTTACAGGAGGGGACTTATCAGGTTACCGTTTCAGATGCCAGCGGATGCACAGCTACAGCAAGTACCATTATCAACTCATCATCTGTAAATAATGTGACTGTATTGAGCGATACAGGTTTTATATGCTCTGGCGACAGTGCACATATTTGCGCTACTTCAGGCTTTACCTCTTACCAATGGAATACCGGAGTGACAACAGAATGCTTTTATGCCAAGCTTGCCGGCAACTATTACGTTACTGTAACCGATATAAATAATTGCACGGCTGCATCTAACCATTTACCACTTCAGGTATATCCTCTCCCCCCTGTTTCAATAAGTATTAATGGTGACACCCTTACCGCTTACAACTCATACACCTATCAGTGGTATTTTAACAGCGATATTATTTCGGGGGCTGCTTCACCGGTTTATATAGCCAATCAAAATGGCTCCTATTCAGTAGCTGTTTCCGATACTAACGGATGTAAAGCTTTTTCAAATCCTGTGGTGATTGTTATCTCCGGAATTGATTTTATGGAAACTGCTAAGGGATACAAAATATTTCCAAATCCTGCAAGCGAAAACGGAACCTGGAATTTAGAAGTAGCTGAGAATTTAAGAGGGGGGATGTGTGAAATCTTGGATGTAGAAGGCAAGCTAATTTATTCAAAAACGATTGATAGTAATCTAACAGCACTTCAATTGTCCATATCAAAAGGAATGTATGTTCTCAAGATTCATTCTGGTGAAACAATTCATTCGTTTAAACTGATAAAGTTGTAATTACTCTGTTTTGAAAGTGAGCAATTGAAATGAGAACAACTTTCTTAAATAGGCATATACAAACAATCACCCCGCCAACGTTGAAAACTGCCCCTCTACCTGCCGTTGCTTTTTCACATTTTCGGCACATAAACCACCAACATGGCAAATCCGCAACCAAAAACATCGGCACTCATTACGCTTATTTCGGTTTTCTTTTTCTGGGGCTTTGTAGCCGCCAGCAACGATATCCTTATTCCCGTTTTTAAAGAAAAACTGAACCTCGAGCAATGGCAAAGCCAGATGATTTCGTTTGCCTTTTATGTGGCTTACACCGTGGGCTCACTTATTTATTTTGCGTGGTCGCGCATAGCGGGTGGCGATATCCTAAACCGCATCGGTTACAAAAACGGCATTGCGCTGGGCCTGGTTATTTCGGCACTGGGCACCATTTTGTTTTACCCGGCAGCCGAAACTTCTTCGTTCCCTATTTTTATATCGGGCTTGTTTATTGTCGGTCTCGGTTTTTCGTTGCAACAAATTGCCGCCAACCCGCTCGCCATTAACTTAGGTGACCCAAGCAAGGGTGCGCAACGGTTGAGTTTAGCGGGAGGCATCAACAACATAGGCACCACCATCGGCCCGGTGATAGTGAGTCTCGCCATTTTCGGTTCCCTCGCTCCCGGTGCTAAACTCGAGAACCTGAGTTCGGTGAAAGGACCTTATCTTGTTTTAGGGGTGGCATTTATCATTGTGGCGCTGCTCATTAAATTTTCATCGCTGCCCAATCATATTGTGCATGAAGAAGATGCTGTAACGAAAGATGCAACAGAAGATACCAAAAGCATTTTCAGCTATCCGCAGTTGTGGATGGGTATGATTGCTATTTTTCTTTATGTGGGGGTGGAAGTTTCCACGGCTTCGAACCTGCCGGAGTTTATGCGCCAGCATTTACATATTGCTACCGATAGTGTGGCCCCGTATGTTTCGCTCTTCTGGGCCAGTTTAATGATTGGCCGGTGGACCGGTGCTGTTGGCGCATTCGATGTAAGCAAAGGAGCCAAGCAGGCACTCAACTTTTTTCTGCCGTATGCAGCCTTTGCACTTTTTCTGTTCGTTAACTACATGGCCAAACACGACCTCAAGCCTTTCTATTTATATGCGGGCATTATCATCATCATCATTTTGGCCGATATGATGAGTAAAGGAAACCCCGCGCGTCAGTTGATTTTGTTTTCTGCGCTCGGCATTACCGCTTTGGTAATTGGCATGCTGGCCGATGGCATGGTGAGCGTGTATGCTTTCATCAGCGTTGGTTTGTTCTGCTCTACCCTGTGGCCTTGTATCTTTACATTGGCAATCACCGGTCTGGGTAAACGCACTAACGATGGCTCCAGCTTCCTGATCATGATGATTATGGGAGGTGGCTTCGTGAGTTTGCTGCAAGGTTTCTTAGCCAAAGATATTTACCTCGGCATTCAGTGGAGTTACTTAGTAGGTGTGGTTTGCTTTGCTTATCTCGCTTTTTATGGATGGTCAAGAAGCAAAGCAGTAGTGCAGTAATTAATCTCTCAACCGGTCTAAACTCTTTATTTTTTCTTCGTCCTTACGGATGTAAACGAAAGCAAGAAGTTCAAACACTACGGCAAGAGCAGAAAACAAATTCCATTTACGGAAAATAACATCGCCCATAAAAACCTTTGTCTGGTATTTGTAAAACACAAAGGCCTGTGCCGCTGCAATCAGAATAACGGCAAACACACACAGCAGCATTTGCAGGCTTCTTTTCTTGTAAAGAAAAATGGCAATCAGCGTTAAACCCGCAGCAGAGCCTATAAGAATAGCGTTGATGAAAATAATATACGGCTGGTCGCCAATAGGTACGGAATGGCCTACCAGGTATCCCTGAATCGAGTCGGTGTAATGGTTAGCTTCGACCATAATCAGCGGCATCCATAAGAACAAACCGAGGCAAATAATGGCGAGAAGAAGAAATACAGTTTGAATTCTTTGTATCATGATGAAGATTTTGAAAAGTTATTTTTGGCGCACAAACGTAAATTATTTAATGAAATGAACGCATATATAGTAGATGCCCTGCGCACACCTGTAGGAAAATTTAACGGTACCCTCAGCACCGTCCGCCCCGATGATTTGGCTGCAATGGTGATAAAGAAGTTAGTAGAACGCAATTCCTCCTGGCTCGATGTAAACCAAATTGAGGAAGTAATTTTAGGAGCTGCCAACCAAAGCGGAGAAGACAACCGTAATGTAGCGCGCATGGCTGCCTTACTTGCCGGCCTGCCCATTGAAGTAAGCGGAGTAACCGTAAACCGCTTGTGCGCCTCGGGCTTACAGGCCATTGCCGATGCCAGCCGCGCCATCAAGTTAGGCGATGGAGAAATTTATATAGCCGGTGGAGTAGAAAGTATGTCCCGCGCTCCTTATGTGATGTCAAAAGCCGCTACCGGTTTCGACCGGACACAGCAGATGTACGACACTGTTATCGGATGGAGATTTACCAACAAAAACTTTTCGAAAGAAACCACCTACAGTATGGGTGAAACGGCAGAGAATGTTGCCAGGAAATGGAACATCAGCCGCGAGGAGCAGGACCAGTTTGCTTATGGCAGTCAGGTAAAATATAACAAGGCGCATGTGGCTGAAAAGTTTGAAAATGAAATGATACCGGTAGAGATTGATAAAGGAAAAGACGGGAAAATGTTTTTTGCCCAGGATGAACACCCGCGCTTAACCTCATTACAAGACCTGGCCAAACTGAAACCTGCTTTTACAAAAGACGGAACAGTTACCGCAGCCAACTCATCGGGCATTAACGATGGCGCGGCAGCCACTTTGGTGGTAAGCGAATATGTGGTAAGGCAGTTTAACCTGAAGCCACTTGCAAGAGTGGTGTCAGTAGCTGCGGCAGGCGTTGACCCTGCCTGCATGGGTATTGGTCCTGTGCCCGCAACACTCAAAGCACTAAAGCGTGCCGACCTTAAAATATCGGATATAGGTTTAGTGGAACTGAACGAAGCATTCGCCTCGCAATCCATTGCCTGCATCCGCGATTTGGGCATAAATCCGCACATAGTAAATGTAAACGGAGGCGCTATTGCTATTGGCCATCCGCTGGGCTGCTCCGGTGCGCGTATTACAACAACACTCCTGCACGAAATGCAAAAACGCGATGTGAAGTATGGCCTCGCTACCATGTGTATTGGAGTTGGGCAGGGCATGGCGGTTATTTATGAGAAATGCTAAACCCTAATTTGCTTTGAGATACTTTTTGCACTTATCATATGATGGCACTAATTACTGCGGCTGGCAGGTACAAGCCAACGCGCCCAGTGTGCAGCAAACTATCAACGAAGCGTTAAAGAAACTGCTCGGCCACCACATAGCCAGCATGGGTTGCGGCAGGACCGATACCGGTGTGCACGCCAAAGATTTTTACATGCACTTTGATTCGGTGAAAGAAATTGAAGACAAAAAAGATTTTCTCTTCCGGCTTAATTGTGTGCTGCCTTCCGATATCACCATCTTTAAAATTATTGACGTAGCTGAAAAAGCACATACCCGCTTTGATGCCACCGAAAGAACGTATGAATACTACGTTCACTTTGATAAGTCATCCTTTATTAAAAAATATTCTTTCTATCAGGGCTTCTATCCAATTGACTGGGAGAAGGTTTTACCGGCAACAGAATTTCTGAAAACCATTGAAGACTTTACTTCGCTCTGTTTGCCCAGCGAAGATTTTAAAACCAATATCTGCTACATCAAAGAAGCGAAGTGGGATATCCTTCCCTCACAGCATTTAATATTAAAGCCTTTCGATTTTCCCGATAGCAGCAAACCGCTATCCATAGCACATGAAATGCAGAAAGGAGAAATGCTGCGCTTTACGGTTACGTCTAACCGCTTCCTCCGAGGTATGATTCGAAAAATTGTAGGCACTGTTCTGATGGTTGGTAAAGACAGAATTACACTCGATGAATTTAAAGAGAACGTGACCAACAAAAAAGATTTCCGCATTCACTATCTCGCCCCGCCCAATGGTTTGTTTCTCTCTAAGGTAAGGTATACCTATATTGATTGAACGAGTTACATTCGCACCTCGCATGAAAGAAGAGAAGAAACCATTTCTTGATTATAACCTGTTGCAACGAATCATTCGTTTAGCTAACCCATACAAACTGGTGTTTTATTCTTCTATACTTATGTCGGTGGTGCTGGCTGTTCTTTCGATCGGTCGTCCGCTCATCATCATTTACACCACCGACCATTATATCACTGATAAATTTTTCGATTTCGAAAAACTGAAACTGGCCACCATCTGGATGCTTGCAATTCTTATAGTTGAATCGGTGCTTCGTTATTTCTTCAACTACATCACCGCATGGCTCGGACAGAGTATTGTAAAAGATATGCGCGTGCGCGTTTACAGTCACCTCATTCACTCGCGCCTCAAATATTTCGACACCAACCCTATCGGCACTTCTACCACCCGTACCATTACCGACATCGAAGCCATTAACGATACCTTCAGCGAAGGACTCATCAGCATCGTTGCCGATCTGCTTACTATCGTTACAGTTGTATCCGCTATGCTTTTTGTAAACTGGAAAGTGGCATTGGCGAGTTTAACAGTATTGCCTTTACTCTTGTGGTTCACCCGCTGGTTTCAGGAAGGCGTAAAAAAATCTTTTCAGGAAGAGCGCACACAAATTGCCCGGCTCAATGCTTTTTTGCAGGAACGCATCACCGGTATGCGTATCATTCAGATTTTTGCGATGGAGGAAAAAGAGAAAAAGAAGTTTGAAGAAATAAATACGCAATTGCGCGATGCAAACATTCGCGGCATTTGGTATTACTCGCTGTTTTTCCCTGCGGTGGAAGTTTGTCTGGCAATTGCCATAGGCTGTATGGTGTGGATGGCATCGCAGCAGATTTTAAACGGGGCAGCATTCAATCAAAATCCGCTTGATATAAAAGGAGTGGGAATTATCTCCGGCTTTCTCTTGCTCATCAATATGCTTTTCCGCCCGCTTCGGTTTATTGCAGATAAAGTGAACGTGATTCAGCGTGGTATTATCGCAGCTGAACGTGTTTTTAAATTGCTGGATAAGGATGAAACTATTCCTAATAAAGGGAACTATGCACCGGAGCATATCAAAGGCAAACTTGCTTTCGAAAATGTTTCGTTTGCCTATACCGATTCCGATTATGTTTTGAAAAACATTTCGTTTGAATTGAAAGAAGGCGAAACTCTTGCCATTGTAGGTGCCACCGGATCCGGCAAAACCTCTACTATTTCTATTCTTGGAAGATTCTATGATATTCAGAAAGGTGCTATTAAAGTAGATGATGTAGATATCCGCGATTACGAACTTTCTGCATTGCGTTCAAAGATGAGTGTGGTATTGCAGGACGTTTTCCTTTTTGCGGGAAGCGTTTTCGAAAACATTACCCTGCGCAACGAAAACATTTCGCGCGAAGAAGTCATACATGCTGCAAAACTTGTAGGAGCACATGATTTCATCATGCGCTTACCGGACGGGTATGATTATATGGTAATGGAGCGCGGAGCAACGCTTTCTATGGGGCAGCGTCAGCTTATTTCGTTTGTGCGCGCTCTTGTTTTCAACCCGAGCATTTTAATTCTTGATGAAGCTACTTCAAGCATTGACAGCGAAAGCGAGGCCTTGATTCAAAATGCAATTGAAACTTTAGTGAAAGGAAGAACTTCGATTGTAATTGCACACCGGCTTTCTACTATCCGCCATGCTCATAAAATTATGGTGCTCGATAAAAGCGAGTTGAAAGAATTCGGAACTCACGAAGAACTGCTGGCTATGAATGGCTATTACAAAAAGCTATACGATATGCAGTTTATGAAGAAGATGGTGGCTTAAGCCGTTCTTTCAAATTCCTTTATAGCATCTATCATTACATCCACTCCGCTTTCAGGCATTGCATTGTAAACAGATGCGCGGAAACCGCCCACGCTCCGGTGGCCTTCTATTCCCACTATTCCTTTTGCTAAAGCATAATCTGCAAATTTCTTTTCCAGTGCTTTATCTTTCATCACAAAACAAACATTCATCATCGAGCGGTCTTCTTTAGCCACGTTACCTACAAACAAACTGCTGGCATCAATAGCATCATAGAGTTTCTTTGCCTTTCGATTATTTCGTTCTTCAATTGCTTTCAATCCTTCTTTCTTAATCCATTGCAGGGTGAGATACGAAACATACACAGCAAACACCGAAGGTGTGTTGAGCATACTCTCTTTTTCAATATGCAGACGGTAATCGAGCATACGCGGAATTTTTCTATCCACTTTACCCAAAACATTTTTGTTCACCACTACAATCGTTACACCCGCTGCTCCGGCATTCTTCTGCCCTGCAGCGTAGATTAAATCGAATTGGTTGTAATCCATAGCACGCGAAAAAATATCACTGCTCATATCGCAAACCAGACTGCTTGTTTTTGATTTGAGCA
>CAIYOV010000407.1 GCA_903927935.1 uncultured Bacteroidota bacterium
ACGTCTGTTAGTTTCCATCTTCTCCTTTTCCTTCAGCGATGAATTAATAAATACAATCTATTATTCTTCTCGCTTCTTGAATGCAAGCATAGGATGACGCGCATCATTTAAACCACCGTTAAAACCGCATTGCTGGTAACCACCCCGCTTGCCAAAACGGTAATATCGTTTTGTATGGTGGTGTAACCCGTTAACTTAAACTCTAATTTATAGATACCCGCAGGTATGCTTACAAAATGAAAGTTGCCGTAAGCGTTGGTGGTGGTGGTAATGTCCAGCGTGCGGCACCCCTGCCGCACTCTCCATAAAAACACAATCTCAACCCATGAGATTGCGGCTAAAATTAAAAAAAGGCAACATTTCTGTTGCCTTTTTTTTAATCAATATTTACCTGCTTAAAGGCTTTGCTTTTATTTTTCAATTCTCCGGCAGCATCTCCGTATCCTTTTTTATAAGCCCTGTTCGAAATCATTTCAAACTCATCCAGGTCCATAGCCATGGCACTCGGAAAGGGCTGGTCGTAAAAACCAATCATGAAATCTTTTTTTGCTTTATCGTAATAATAATCTCTTGCTTCTTCGGTTGCCATTTTCTTTTCTTTAAGTTGATTTTATCCTGTTTCTAAATCTGTATTTTACTTTTATGATGCCAGGCGCAGCTCATCAGCTTCCACAGCCGGTGCCTCTAAAACCTCCGGCATTCCAAAAGCAGCAAAGGTTAGTTTAGCATTGGTCATTCTCCTATTGAAATCAATATGCGGTTGTTCTTTTTTCGATTGAACAAAAATCATATCAAGGCCCGTCCAGGTTAAAAACCAGCCCAGCGGGTCCATCATCATTTCAAAACCTTTCAAAACAACAATCGAACTCCAGGTATGCCCAAGCAGAATAATAAAAGTAATAAGAGCAAACCCTGCCAGTGTAAGCAGGCCACCGTTGCGCAGTATTTTGCGCTTTTCGGCCTCGGCTTGTTTAACTTTTACCGCGAAATAATAGTGGATATTCTTAATAATAAACGACTCCACCGCGGGGTCAGGCTGATCTTCCATTAAGTTAAACTTCAATTCCACTTTATTGTTACCTGCTTCCTGAACCAGTTTGCGAACCTCAGTTAAAAAATTATCGGAAAGTGTGCGGGCGCTGAAATCGCTTTCATCATACTCCGAAAACAAGTCGGCATACTTATCCAGCCAGATGCTTATTTCGCGGTATTCGCTTTTTTCAGTTGTTTCCACCTCTTCCATTATTTCTCGTTTTGGTTCTCTTTAAATTATTTCAAAGCACCGGTCTATTTCTCTTTTTAAGTTTCATTATTCATTGCTGAACCTTTTATTATCAGCGTTCAGGTGACCTGAACGCTGATAACTTAATCACTATTGTATTTTAGTAACTTTTAAGAAACTGCCGCCATATACAGTCGAAGTTCCCGAAGTAACTTTCTTATGTTGTACAGTAAGGTTACCCCCTGCGGTTGCACCTGTAGTTATAACTCCTCTAATCATCAATCCGCCATCAGTATTTGCCACTGCGTTATATACGTAGGTTGGGGCAGTGTTTAAGGCGTTTACTCTTTGGAATAGGGTATGACCACCGGCTCCTAAATCTACGTTTCCGTCTACAAAACACTCAATAGTTGTTACACCCGTTCCGGTGTAGTTAATACCGTAGTTGGTTCCATTGTCGCTGGAAGACCTAACAGTTAAATTGGCTTCAAACTCGTATACCGAACCGGCAGCAAGTGCAATACTTAAACCCGGAACGTTGACCAGACTGGTACTGGTGGTAGTTTGTGTTGAACCTAATAAAGCATAGGTTGGTAATTGTGTAGATGACCAGCTAAGCACACCCGAACCATTGTTAGATAACACCGAATTGGCAGAGCCTTGAGCAGTTGGCAAAGTTAAAGAGTATGAAGAAGAGGTAGTTCCCGAGTTAATAGTTAAGGTATTAGCATTAGTATTGTTTTTAAATACAAGTACCCCGTTAGTTGAACTTGACTTACCAAGACCCACGGTTCCGTTAACATCTAATTTATAGCCCGGCACCGAGTTATTAATACCTATGTTACCGGTACCGGTAATACGGAGTCTTTCGTTTATGCTGGGGTCAGTTCCACCGGTCATAAACACGTAGGCTTTGCCTGCAGTTCCTGCACCCATATACATATCGCCACCTGTGTTATAAATATACGCGTCATCGGCACCGCCCATTATAGCGCTGGTATTGCCGCTGCCGTTAATACCCATATCAATATAGTTGGTAGTTTCATCTCCGTTATCGGCAGTAGCTACGATATCTGAAGAAGAAGCTGAGCCTGAAGAAAGATTCTGCACGTTAAGCTGTAAATAGTTATTGATAGTTCCTTTAGCTACAATGGCATTTACAGAAGTAGTGGTTCCGCAATCAACCAAAAGTTTTTCGGGGAAAGTAGAATAGCTTGGAACAGTAGTGCTTGAACCTAAACGGGCATTGCCCAAACTGTCTATAACAAAACGTTCAGCATTATTAGTGCGGAAACGAAGGCTTTTGTTATCGGTAGTTCCAATAAAGTTACTGCTGTAAGATGTTCCCGAGTTTCCGGTAGTGCTCCAACCACCAAGGCTGGATGGACTAACCCATGATAGATAACCGGAGCCATCGTTTTGAAGAATACTACTAGCTGCCCCCTGCGCTGTAGGCAAATACATGTTATATGTACTTGAGGTAGCACCTGTAGTTAAACTAACCGTAGCACTGTTAGAACTGTTTTCGAAAGTAATTTTACCGTTGGTAGAAGTTGAAGCCCCTAAACCAAGCGTTCCGTTTACATCTAACTTGTAACCTGGTGATGAAGTTCCAATACCTACGTTACCGCTACCATCAACACGCATTCTTTCGTATCCCGAAGTTTGTCCACCGGTATTGAAAATAAGCGATTTGGCTACAGCAGTAGCTCCTATATATAAGTTCTGACTAGATGCATAAACATAGGCATCATCGGCTCCGCCCATTACAGCAGTTGTATTACCACTTCCGTTAATACCCATATCTATATAGTTGGTAGTTTCTGTACCATTATCGGCAGTAACAACCAAATCAGTAGATGCATTTGTTCCTGCAGAGGTATTTTGAATATTAAACTGCAGATAGTTATTGATAGCGCCTCTGGCGGTAACTAAGTTATATGAGTTAGTAGTGCCGGCATCCACCAACAGCGTTTCAGGGTTGCTCGGTGTAAAGGTATTGTTGCCAACGGCTAAACAATTTTTTACACGGTCCCAAAAAAAGTGACTGTTGTCTTCTGTAACGTTGCCGGTATTCGATATCCAAAGCACAGAACCGGGAGTCATACCGCTGATACTGGTTGCTCCGGTAGGGCCGGTTACCCCGGTTGCGCCTGTTGCACCGTTAGTTCCTGCTGTGCCGGTTGCTCCTGTTGCCCCTGTTGCACCCGTAACTCCGTTTGTCCCATTGGAACCTGCTGCACCTGTTACCCCTGTCGGGCCGGTAGCACCGGTTGCTCCTGCTGTGCCAGTTGCACCATCCAGGTTAACCGTCCATGCTGAATAAGTATTACCAGCCGCGCTGGTTGATGTACATTGTATAGTAATAGAACCTGTTCCTGAGTTATAGCTTGTAACCGTGCCGCGGAATAAATTGGCCGGGGTAGCGGTTGGCGTTACCACCACTGTTTGGTTTAATGAATAACTTAAACCCGTACCAACGGTAAAGGTTACCGAAGCACTAACTGCCGGAATAGTAAAGGAAGTAGCGCTTGTGGTTGCATATCTGTCACCATTAAGCCCGTCAGCACCGGTTGCTCCGGTTGCTCCGTTGGTACCTGCTGCTCCAGTTACACCTGTTGCACCAGTAGCCCCTGTTACCCCGTTAGAACCGTTAGCACCTGTTACACCTGTCGGGCCGGTAGCACCTGTTGCTCCTGCTGCTCCGTTACTGCCGTTTGAACCTGCTGTACCTGTTACACCTGTCGGGCCGGTAGCACCTGTAGCTCCTGCCGATCCGTTAGTACCATCAGCACCTGCTGCTCCTGTTACACCTGTCGGGCCGGTAGCCCCAGTAGGGCCTGAACCGGGAGCCACCCAGCTTAATACTCCTGAACCGTTATTACTTAGAACAGTGCTTGCTGCACCTTGTGCTGTTGGAAGTGTTAATGAATATGTAGCTGAGGTAATACCTGAATTGATAGTTACTGTTCTGCTATTGCTGTTGTTAGAAAAAACTAAAGAACCGTTAGTGGTAGATGATTTACCTGTACGAATAGTTCCGTTTACATCTAACTTATAGGCAGGGGCAGCTGTTCCAATACCCACATTACCCGAACCATCAATGCGCATTCTTTCGTTAGTACTCTCACTGGTTCCACCGGTAAGAAACTGAATTACTTTAGAAGCAGTTGCTGTTCCTATTAATAAGTCCTGACCCACATTATAAAGGTAAGCATCGTCTGCCATACCCATAACTGCAGCAGAGTTACCGCTGCCGTTAATACCCATGTCAATATAGTTCGTTGTTTCACTTCCGTTATCGGCAGTAGCCACCACATCACTCGATGCAGATGTTCCGTTCGAACCGTTCTGAATGTTTAACTGCAAATAATTGTTGATACTTCCTTTTCCCACAATCGCATTTACCGAAGAAGTAGCACCTGCATCTACTACCAATTTTTCGGGATTAGTAACGTTAAAAGTAGAAGTACCTATAGCCATATTTCCCGAGTTACTGATACGCGCACGCTCAGTATTATTAGTAATAATCGGCAAATCGTGATTTGAGATTGTTCCAAAGTTTTGAGTTGAAGAGTTGGTATTACCTCCTTCTACCCATGCAGTGCTTGAAGTAATTCCTTTCTCGTTAAATACCTGCCAGTCAGTACCATCACTAATAAAAGTGGCGGACTGAGTGCCGCTGATGGTATAACTCGATGCACCATCAATAGTCTGCCCTAAGCTGGTCACTATTCTGGCTACATTACCCGCATATGTGGTGGTATTTTTTACCATGTACATTCTACCCTTACAGGCAGTAGCATCCGGAAGTTTAACCGAATCAGAAGTAACACCCTTAAATTCGAGGGCGTAATCGTTTACACTCAGAGTAGTTGAACTGTCAACAGTCCGGTAACCGATAGCTAGTGAGCCATCAACCTGAAGTTTTGAGTTAGGGGTTGTGGTAGCAACACCAATGTTTCCGGACTGAGCAGAAACAGTATTTGCTGCCAGAAACGCAATGAACAATAGGAGGTTTAACTTTTTCATATTAACTGGTTTTGTGGGTTTTTTACTTTATGATATTTAGGTTACGGGTAAAAACTTGATTGTCGGACTTTAAGACCGCGCGGTAACTTCCTTGCGGTAATTGTCCGGTTGAAAAATTAAATCGTGAACTGCCGTTGACTGCATTTATTTCGTTTTGCAAAAGCAATTGGCCGGTCATATTATATAACTCTACACTGAATTTTACCGCAGCATCTGCATTGATAATAATGCTGGTGCTTTCATTGGCCGGGTTAGGGAAAAACTCAGTCATTGAAACTGCATTAGCGTCTTTAAGTGATGCATCAACAATTTTGGTATCTTTTGAATTTCCATCAAAGTCAACCTGATTTAATTTATAGTAATATACTATGTTAGGTTGTGCAGTTTTATCGTCATATACGTATTCAGTTTCGGTGGTGCTGTTGCCTCCGGTTTTATTCTCCACCCAGCCTATTTGTTCAAAATCGGTACCGTTGGTGCTTCGCATTACTTTAAATCCGCTGTTGTTTATTTCCAACGAAGTGGCCCAGTTAACCCGAATGAATTTGTTATCAACGGCCTGAGCATTTAAATAAAGAAGTTCAACCGGCAATGCATTGTTAGTTTTTGCATGCGCCATTTGAAAATGCGAGAAGCCGGTAAAGACACCTCCCGGCACCCCGGCACCAGTGTAGCAAGGGCTATTTTTGTTATAAGTTAATAAATTAGATGGCGCATCTAATGAGCTAAGAATTTCGGGATTCCAGTCACCTGATGGGATTGCTGAAATGGCTCCGCTTTTCTTTATCATCTTCCAGTCATCAACTCCTGTGGCTCCAAAGCCCGGGAAAGAGTTAGGATAGGTTTCAATAACATACTGATCATCCATATTACCGCTGAAACTCCAGTAGCCATGGTCAGTGGGCATTTCGTCTAAAACAACCCACTGTGGCGCGCTTCCGTTACAAGGATTAGAACTGAAATAGTAATTAAATCCATTGTTATCTGGCGATAAGCTGCCACAACCAACACAAGATTGACGGATAGATCCAATACCACCGGTAGCATCTACAAACATGTTTCTGATTTTATCGGGAGTAGCACCAAGCGAAGTGAAAGTTAATGCAGCAGCGTTGTAACCATTGGTGGCACTTGCTACCGGAAACACGTAAGCCACACCTGTGTTAGAAGCGTTACGGGAGAATCCGCCCAAACCCACTCCCTGCGCACCGCGATTCTGAATAAAACCATCTGTCGGATTGCCGTTAATAGTAAGAGGGGCATATCCCATAACAGCATTCTCTGATGGATTTGTGATAAATAGTTCGTAGTCGGTGGAACCACTATAAGTTTTGATGAACCCATTACCGGAGTTATTAGTATAAGATGAGTAAACAGTAGGGGTGTAAGTATCTGCACTGGTGGTGCTGCCAAAAACCAAAGAGCCATTTACATAAGTGGCGGTTTGTAGTTCAACTGCCGATGCTGATGTTGCTTTATCAACTATCAGGTTTTGTATGTATCGAGTTGAAGTATTTGATAGGTCTCCTTTAATTGCCTGTGTACCTGTACCTATGAATTTATAAGCCCGCTCTGTTGAAGTACCATCAGTACCGTTAACCATTTGTGCAGTACTATCGTTGGTAAGGTCGCCCATCAATTCTATCACTCCGTCATTTTGAATAGTGCCGGTTGTTTTGTTCTGCAGATCACCCTCTATATACATTATGGAAGATCTGTCGGTATGAAGTAACCCTCCATCGTTATACAACATGGCTTGTGCATTGCATTGCATAACAAAAATCATGGATA
>CAIYOV010000408.1 GCA_903927935.1 uncultured Bacteroidota bacterium
GCGTTCAGGCGATTGCAAGTGACCAAACTTACATGAATGGATTAACTTACAAAAGTCTGATGATTGCATTTGGCGCAATGAGTGGCAATATAAACGCGTTTAAAAATGAAAATTCCGACAATCTGTTGGGCGGCTGTGCTACCGTTACCAAGGATACAACGGTATTTCCCAACCAATTAACAGTTGAATTTGGTAATGGCTGCACACTGAACGATGGCAGCCCGGTTACGGGAGTTATAACAGGCACATATACCAGCAGTCAGTTTGGTTCCGTGCCAGGAAGTCACGCAGTTTTAAATTTCGACAGTTTTTATATAAACGGAAATCATATTTTAGGAATAATTACTTTACAAAATAAAGGCACTAATGCAAACAGCAATATGACTTTTGACGTGAGTATGACAAATGGAAATTTAATTTTTGGCAGCGATGGCAGAATGATTAAGCAAAATGTTCAATGGTTGTTCGAGTTGATTACAAGCGGAACAAATGTTATCAGTGATGATCAGTTCAGCATAACCGGAACTGCAAATGGTGTAACTTCAAATGGAGATGCATATACAGATAGTATAGTTTCGCCTCTTGTTATCAGTCGCGATCCGAATTGCGTTCGTGAGTTTATCAAGGGTGTTACTTTGGCACACATCGCAAATAATCCAGACCTGCAGATTGATTATGGTTCTGGTACCTGCGATACCCGGGCTGATGCTACTCAGGGAGGAGTTACTGTAAGAATTAGTCTTAAGGATTATTAATAATAAAGAAAGAATAAAAAATCCCGATTCTAACAGGATCGGGATTTTTTGTTTTAATGCCGTTGGAAATATCAGACGCACTATTTTTATTAAGCAGGTAAGTTATTTTTGAACATTACACATGCCTACTTTATCAAAGTAATAGAAATCCAATATGGGAAATGCTTAAACTATTCAGATTCAAAAGATGGTGGTCAGTAATTCCTCCTCAGGTTCTGGGATGGTTGTATTTTTGTTTGCTTTACAATAAAGTAAACGTTCTCAATTATGAGTATGGGTTAATCTATTTTTTTGTTGCATTGGTGAGTACAGCGGCATTTGGATATTTGTTCAATGATTGGTGCGATATTGAAAGTGATAGCTTAACGAATAAGAAAAATTCTTTAGCTGCCTTCAGTAAGTTACAGCAATTTGCTATCGTTTTTTTCTTTTTTATTGTATCAATCCTATCTTGGTATATGATTAATAAGAGTCGGTGGGTTGATTTTTTATACATACTCCAAATTATTTCTCTTATCCTTTATAGTGCAAAGCCTTTTCGTTTAAAAGAGAGAGCTGTTGCGGGAATTTTATGTGATACTTTTTATGGGCACTTAAACCCAGCCCTCATCACACTTGCTTTATTTCTTAACCATGGAATCGATTGCACTTACGGTATCATTTTACTAATAATTGTAATTATTACAGCAACACTTAAAGGGGTTAGGAATATTATGCTTCATCAGATTGAGGATAGAAAAACAGACCGGAAAGCAGGAACGAATACTTTTGTCATTGAAAACGGTGCCCTATTTACTTTAAATATAATCAATAAAGTCCTACCATTTGAAGCATTTTTCACATTTGCACTTGTAGCTTTTATCAGCTTGCATTTGCCTCCGTTTTTTCTTTCGCTTTTATTTTTCTCCATCCTAACCTATCTAAAATTCAGTGGTTGGAAACTTGCTTATCTTCCTAAACGACAGATCAAATTTAAATTCCTCTACTTTTTAAATGATTACTATGAGGGCTGGATGCCATTTTTTTTTCTACTCATTCTTTGCAGTCACAATCCCGTCTTTTTATTCATATTGATCTTACATTTTATATTATTTCCGACATTCATCATAAAACTTCGGAACGAATTCAAAACCATTAAAAAAAATATTACAACAGAGGATGATTATTAATCTATGTGCGGCATTGCAGGGCAAATAAGTTTTAGAAAACCGGTTGATGAAGAAAATATTATCGCCATGAACGATGCAATTCGTCACCGTGGGCCTGATGGCGATGGAGTTTATTTAAATGAATCAAAAACAGTGGGGCTTGGCCACCGAAGGCTTTCGTTTTTAGATTTAACGGTGGCTGGCAAACAACCAATGACAAATGAGGATGGCTCTCTGTGGATTACTTACAACGGTGAAATTTATAACTATTTAGAACTTCGGGAAGAATTAGAAAAACTTGGTCATCAATTTCGGTCACATACTGACACTGAAGTTGTTTTACATGCCTATGAAGAATGGGGTACAGAATTTTTACAGAAACTAAAAGGCATGTTTGCTTTAGGAATTTGGGATGAGAAGAAGCGAGAACTTTTTCTTGCACGGGACCGCTTTGGTATAAAGCCACTATATTATTATTGCAAAAACGGAAATTTTGTTTTCGCTTCAGAAATAAAAGGGGTAAAAGCAAATACAGATGTTACCACTACGCTCGACCTTACTTCGGTTGCCGACTATTTTGTCTACCGTTATGTTCCAAGCCCAAAGACAATATGGAATGAAGTTAAAAAAATTCCACCTGCACATTTTTTATTGTTGAAAGAGGATGGTTCCATTCAAACAAAAAAATACTGGAATATTCCGTTCGGGGAAAAAATAATTTCTGACAAAGAAGCAATAGAAAAATTTGATGATTTACTTTTTACTTCCGTTCGCACGCATGCTCGGAGCGATGTACCGGTGGGTTCATTTTTAAGCGGAGGCTACGATAGCTCAGCACTGATTTATTATATGAGCCGGTTTGGTTATGTGCCCTCTACTTTCTCTATCGGTTTTGAAAATTGGGATGTGAGTGAACACCTTTTTGCTGAAATAGTGGCAAAGCAATATGGCACCGATCACCATTCCCTTGTTCTTGAATCCCAGGCACTCGATTTACTTGACCATCTGTCGTGGGTTTATGATGAACCTAATGGTGACATTTCTATAATTCCAACTTTTCTGGTTAGTAGAGAAGCCAGTAAAAGTGTAAAGGCTGTAATGAGTGGTGAGGGCGCAGATGAAATGCTGGTAGGTTATCAATGGCAAAAAGAATTTCAGACGCAACAAATTTCGGTGCCAGAAAAAGTAAAATCGTTTTTTCAATTAAATGCCAACCCACCAACTGTTCAGTATTACGCAAATGCTATGGCCATGGGCAGGTTTGACAAAAACGAATTGCAAAAATTATTACATCCTGAAATACAACAAGCGATTAACAGAAATGTTGATTGGTTTTATAAGGAAAATTTTAGAAATGATTTACCCGGATTGAAAAGCATTCAGCAAATGGATATAAGCTGCTTTATGGGGGAACAGGTGTTGTGCAAAGTTGATAGAGCAAGTATGGCAAACTCACTCGAAGTGCGGGTACCTTTTCTTGACCACGAAATTTGTGAATTCATTTTCGGATTACACACAAATGTTTATTATCGGAAAGACGAAACGAAACATCTGCTGTATCAAAACATTAAAAATCACTTTCCGAAAGAAATTTTGAATCGCAAAAAACAAGGCTTTGTTGGTCCTGATAAGTATTATATGGATATGGGTTGGTACAAAACACGTCTCAGTAACTGCAAATTAGTGAAAGACAAAATTGTAAACGCAAATTACATCCAGCAGCTTCTTGTAAATAAAGATCACTGGCGACTATGGAAGGTAGCTGTGATGGAGACCTGGTACAGGCGTTGGGTTTAGGGTTTCAGCAATTCAATTATTTTTAGCCGATGCAGAAAATTTTGATTACCGGTTTCGGTGGTTTTATTGGTTATAGTTTGGTGCAATTGTTGAAAGAGCAATTTCAAATCACCGCGCTTGATAATTTCTCAGACTTAAGTAATTACGAAATAAAAAAAGATCGTGCTGCAGAACTTGGCATTGTTGATTTTGATTCCTTTATAACAGAAACTGTTTTTCAGTCTGCATCTGGTAATTTTCATTATGCCGATTTGTGCGACATTGCTCAACTTGGGAAATGCTTTTCATCTCAGCAGTTTGATTGTGTTATTCATCTGGCTGCTCTTACAGGAGTTCGCCAATCTCTGTTAAATCCACAGGCATATATTGATTCGAATATTAAAGGCTTTGTAAATTTGCTTGAATGCGCCCAAAAATCCGGAGTAAAAAACATCATTTACGCTTCTAGCTCTTCGGTTTATGGACTGAATGATGAAACTCCATATACAGAAGAACAGAAAACAGATTCTCCTATTTCTGTTTATGCGGCAAGCAAAAAAGCAGATGAGTTAATTGCTCACATTTATTCTCAATTGTATGGCATTAATTTGATTGGACTTCGTTTTTTTACGGTATACGGCCCATGGGCAC
>CAIYOV010000409.1 GCA_903927935.1 uncultured Bacteroidota bacterium
CCGCGTAATTGCCGAAGAGCCGCTCGTGATAAATGGTATCGGCAACCAGCCCGCTAACGTATCTGCTATGCAGGTTTATCCTACCGCTTTCAGCAACGATTTAACGCTTTCTTTCAATATGGAAATGAATGCAAAAGCCGAAGCTGAACTGATGACGATGAACGGCACTGTGGTTTCAAAACTAATGGACGAAGAACTATCTTCCGGTTCTTTTAACCGCACGTTTCAAACTCCTGCTTTAGCTTCAGGTATCTACCTGGTAAGAGTGCACACCGGTAACGCAACCTTAATCAGCAAGGTAATTAAACTGTAAGCAGAGTTAAACACTTCGGGTTCTCTTTAAGAAAGCAGCGCTGTTTAATTAAGTCAGTAACCCGCTTCTAAAGTGACCAATAGCAAGGCAGTTCAGCTGAACTGTCGCATGCACAATAATGTGGTTGATAACTCCGTACGGTCAGTAATGAAACCGCACAATCGCTTTTTTATTTTCGCCACAAAATAGAAGTAATGAAACATTTAATCCGTCCTTTAGTTATTCTGTTACTGCCATTTGCTTTAGCCTCATGCGTTACCCAGAAAAAGTATGCAGCCCTGCAGAGCGACCTGCAAAAAGCCACTGAACAGTTGCATGCCTGCAACGAGAAAAATGACCTTTGCCAGTCAGATTTGAAGGTTTGTAATGCTAACTTAAATGGCAAACTGGAGCAATTTAAAATGTTGAACGATCAACTTACCGATTGCAAAGCCCAGCGCGATAAACAGATAACCCAGGTAGGCGACTTAACGGTGTTATCTAAAAGTGCTAACGACAACATTAACCAAACACTGGCACAACTGGAGAACAAAGACAAATACATTCAGATGTTGCTGGCCGCTAAAACAAAAACAGATTCTATTAACCTGGCTCTCGCCATTAACCTGAAAGGAGTTTTAAAAGAAGGGTTGGATGACAAAGACGTAGAGATTAAGGTGGATAAAACAGTGGTGTTCATCAACCTGAGTGATAAGATGCTTTACACTACTGGAAGTTATAACCTGACTTCAAAAGCTAAACAGGTGTTAGGTAAAATTGCAGCTATTGTAGAAACACGCCCTGAGGTAGAAGTGATGGTAGAAGGATACACCGATAATAAATCTATCAGCTCTTCCTGTATTACCGATAACTGGGACTTAAGCGTAAAGCGTGCTACCAGTGTAGTGCGGGTATTACAGAACGACTACAAAATTGATCCTAATAAACTTATAGCAGCCGGTCGTGGACAATACAACGCATTAGCAAGTAATGACGATGCTGAAGGCCGCGCCACTAACCGCAGAACCCGCATTATCATTATGCCTAAGTTGAATCAGTTCTACGATTTGTTAGACCCAACCAAAGCAGCTAAGTAAATACTTTGAGCATCGCTTAGGAAAGAAGAAGTTTGGAAAGGCGATCATTTGTTTTTTAGCTCACGCAATAAGTACTTTTGTCAATAAGAGACTAAAAACCGGACGCCCCTGTTTTTTCATCACCATAAAAAATTAGTTTCGAGCCCGCAAATTTTGAAACTGATATATGAGCATACCATTTAAGGAAACGGCTAACCGAATAGAACTGCATTATTTCTTTTCCGATGAATCGCATAGCATGAATGCGCTTATCCGCAACAAATGCGAGCATAACCTGCTGGGTATTTTAAAAGAAATTTCAACGGTGCTCAATGCGCGCCTAAAAGTGGAAAGCGAAGCTCACAGCGAAGGCGGGTTGAAAGAGCGATTCGTACTGCTCAGCAACAGCGAGTTCCTCCGTAGTTTTGCAGCTGCTGTTTTTCATTATGCGCTGCCGCTGGAGGTAGATATTGAAAAAACGGTGAGCGAAGAAAATAAACAGGATACCAAACAGCGTATTGATAAACTGCGCAGGGAACTGAGAGATTACGAGCGTGACAACAGTGTGAAGATTGATATGGACAATGTGGCAACGATATTCCGCAATAACCTTAAAATCATTAAGCTTAAATCAAACTACTACCGTCAATTAAGCGGTTGTGAGAAAGTAACAAAGTTTGCCGTGCAGCGTGTGAATGCAACCGGTGAATACACGGGCAAGGCAAATGCCATCAGCCGCAAACGTTTTGATACCTACATGCTGATAGCGGATACCCTAAAACCGGAGACAGATGAGGCAGCAGTGATTGAAATTATATCACCGGTACTTAAAACCGGTAGTTATAAATGGAAAGGTATTTATGTGCAAACCGGTAAAATCATCAACTTCTATATGAAAGACGAAGCTTTCAAGAACGATGTTATCAGCCAGAGTATTCCGTTTAAAAATGGAACACGCATAGAATGCACGCTCGAAAGTACACGTAAAATGAACGAATTCGGAACAGAAGTAGTAACCGGTTACTCCGTGCAGGTAGTTACTAAAAAACTAGATGACCAGGTAGTGATGGAAATGCCGCAGGTTCGCACCGTGCGCAAAAAGAAAGAACCCGAATTGAAACAGCTCGACCTTTTTGGCAGTTTGTTTTAGTAAGTATAACGGTAGAAATAATAAGAACTGAAACTGTTTAATAAGCTACTGCAGATGATTGTTTCTTTTTAAAAGGGCAGCAGGGCTTTCTGATAGCATGCTTTAATTATCCCGCATTATCTGTTCAATAAATTATTTTTGTTCAGTTACTAACGGTTCATTTAAAAACAATAATGCGGAGGCTAATCAGTTTTCTTATTCTGCTGACCTTAAAAGGAATTTCGGCTCTGTTTTACCGGTACAAAATAGGATGGCCCGCTAACCCCATACAGTGGAACAATATCAAACTGATTGTTTTTCTTAATCACACTTCGCTATTTGAACCTATCTTTCTTGGCTTTTTACCGGTCAGTTTTCTTTGGCAGCTTTCGCAACGAATGGCAGCACCGGGTGCCGATAAAACAATGAACCGGCCAATAGTTGGTACGCTTTATAAACTGATGAGCCCCGGTATTACTTCTATTACTCGTAAACGGGATGATACATGGGACCAGTTTACCGATTCTATTTCTGATGATTCTATTATTGTTATTGCCCCCGAAGGTCGCATGAAGCGAAAAAATGGTTTAGACCTTGATGGCAACAAAATGACAGTGAGAGGAGGGGTAGCAGATTTACTTTCCGGTTTATACAAAGGTCAGATGATTCTTGCTTACAGCGGGGGATTGCACCATGTGCAGATACCCGGTGAAGGATTACCTAAAGTTTTTAAAACTTTAAAGATTAACATTGAAGCTTTTGAAATTGCTGATTACAAAGACAGCTTCAATGAACCAACGGGAAGCCCGTCCTGGAAAAAGAAGGTGCTTGATGATTTGCAATACCGTCTTGAAACAAAAGTTCCTGTTTAAAGATTTCTGACTATGAAAGAATATAGTTTTACTGCAAAGCTTGAAGATGCCGGTGGGGGAGGAGTGTTCATTCCATTTCCATACGATGCACAGAAAGAATTTGGTAAAGGAAGAGTGCCTATTGAGTGCACTATTGATGGTGAACCCTACCAAGGCACTATGGTGAAATACGGAACACCTTATCATGTCATTATTGTGCTGAAAGCTATCCGCGAAAAAATTAAGAAAGGTGCAGGCGATAAAGTAAAAGTATGGCTGAAGGAAGATGCCACGGAAAGAACCGTACCGGTGCCCGATGATTTTAAAAAGCTGCTGAAGAAAAATAAAATGGAAGCAGCATTTAATAAAATGAGCTACAGCCACCGCAAAGAATGGATGCTCTGGATAAACGATGCCAGGAAAGAAGAAACCCGGCTTCGCAGAATGGAACGAACCGTAGAAAAACTAAAAGAGAAAAGTAAAATTTAACTTGTCTTTCCCTTACGGGTGGCCAGTGCATCGTGCTCTACGTGGCCTGTTTTCTTCAAGTGTCTTTTCGCCTGCCCATTGGCAATGCTGATGCCCAGTTTAAGAATAAAGTTTTTTCCCGGTGGCGCATGTTCCGGATGTTTCTTACCCTTTCTGAAATTATCAAAAAAGAATTTTGAATAAAGTATAGCAAACGGTGCACACGGGTTATGTGAAAGATGTTTGCCGAATACGCGCTTATGCACCACATCGGTTTTTGCATGCATAGCGGCATACGCCACTTCGGTGTTTTTATACATAACTTCATCATCGCCATAGCAGGCGCATAACTGCATCGGTGCTTTTGGCACCCAATCGCACAGGCAGTTTTGTTTCAACTTACAGGTAAAAGGAAAAGTAGGGTCATTGCGAAATCTATCCAAAATACTGTCAACAATCATTTCACCGGGTATTTTCGGGAGCATAGCATTTACATCACCAAAACTTTTAGTGCGCGGCTGAGCAAACACTTCACGCATTTTAGATTTGTAAGGTTCTTTAAAAACATCATATACATCACCGGGCCATAAATTATATGCGTATTGATAAGTAAGAATAAGGTACGGCAGATAGTGAGGCTGAGTATAATTGCGGAACATGGTTTTTGATTGTTCACCGGTCATATCATAAGCACCGGACATAGGCGAAGAAGCCGTGAGTTTAATTTCAGGAAATGAGCCGCTCTCTAACATTTTGTGTGTAGCCATACTTGCATGACCGCCCTGTGAGTAACCGGTGAGAAATAACTGACCGGATGTGCTTCTGCCAATTTGCGGATAAATTTCGCGGCACGCCTTTATCATGTAGACAGTTGCCATTGCTTCTGTCCATGAATCCTGATATACATGTTCTTTTTCGCCACCGGCAAAGCCATAGTAGAATGGGAAGATAGCTACGTAATTATCTACAGCATGCATCATACAAACCACCTGCTCTAAATCCTGAATGCCATAATCCTGATTAAGACCGATACGGGTGCCATGGTCGTAAACCATTTCGGCTGCTGGCTTATCGGTTTTAGGAATGTACACAACGCCTTTAGCAATAATAAAAGTGCTGTCGAGCCACAGCCCTTTGTAGGTTACCTCATACATATCTACCGCATTACGCACCGGTACCAGTATTTGCGGAATGTTTGTGCGTTTCCAGAATTTATTCAGCGAATCCTGTGTGTATGAATATTTAAGTTCATAGCTAACCACATAATGATCGGGGGCAGTAAAGGCCTGAACCGATGCACCGGTGATGAATACAAACATAAAAGCAATAAAAAAGCGAAGCATAGTGTTTTTCATTAGGTAGTAATTGGTTTTGTGCGATGTTACACAAAATTACATTGGTAAAATAGCTTTTCTGAAAGCGTAATTGTCGCTATTGGAAAAAATAACAAATCACCTCTCATTACGGTTTAGACGTTTGCCCTGTATGCGAGCATTATACGTTTATCTCTTCTCTTATCATAAGGAGATAGGATAAAAACAAGCTAAGCCTGGATTATTCCGGCATTCTAAATCTTAGAAATCTTTGCGCGTAAAAGGTGGTCTGCTAAAACCAAAGCAGCCATTGCTTCCACAATAGGAACAGCGCGCGGAACTACGCAAGGGTCGTGGCGGCCTTTGCCCTTTATTTCAGTTTCGTTGCCCTCTTTATCAACCGTTGTTTGCGATTGCATAAGCGTAGCCACCGGCTTAAAGGCAACCTTGAAATAAATGTCCATGCCATTCGAAATTCCTCCCTGTATGCCCCCTGAATTATTTGTTTTAGTTGCAATTTCTCCTTTCTGATTTTTCTCAAACACATCATTGTGTGCTGAGCCGTTCAGTTGAGTTCCTGCAAATCCGCTTCCATATTCAAAGCCGTGCACCGCATTGATGCTCAGCATGGCTTTCGCTAAATCGGCATGTAGTTTATCGAACACCGGTTCGCCCAAACCAACCGGAGTGTTTTTAATAACACACGAAATAATTCCGCCAACGGTATCGCCTTTGGCTTTTGTTTCCTGAATCAGTTCAATCATTCTGTTGCCGGTTTCTTCATCGGGGCAGCGGACGATGTTTGAATCTGTTTTTGCTAAATCGAGCTGCTGATAATCCTTATCCAATTGAATTTTTCCAACCGCAGAAACATAGGCAGCAATTTCAATTCCCTCTTTAGCGAGCAGTTGTTTGGCAATGGCTCCGGCAATTACCCCGCGCTGCTGTTTCGCGGGCACTGGCCCTGCCACCACCCCGGTAATCGCGGATGCCGTATTTTATTTCGTAGGTAAAATCGGCATGCGAAGGACGGTAAGCTTCTTTCAGATGCGTGTAATCTTCGGGCTTCTGGTCTTCATTGTTAATAGTGATGGCGATAGGAGAACCCAGTGTTTTTCCTTCAAAAATTCCGGAGAGGATTTCGAAGGTATCGCTTTCTTTTCGCTGGGTAGTGATGGCGGATTGTCCGGGTTTTCTCCGGTCTAATTCCTGCTGAATAAAATTCAAATCAATTTCCAGGCCTGCCGGACAGCCGTCAATCACCACACCGATGGCCTTGCCGTGGCTCTCGCCAAAAGTAGTGATGCGAAAAATTTCTCCGAAACTGTTTCCTGCCATAATTAAAATGCAAGGTGCGAATTACAATTTGAAATACAAAAATGTTTAACCTTGTTATGTGAAATCAATCCTGATTCGAAATATAAAATCGTTAGCCGGCATTCGTGCTGCCGGGGTAAGCTTGGTGCGGGGAGCAGAAATGAAAGTTCTTCCTTCCGTTGATAACGCTTTTGTGTTAGTTGAAAACGGTTTGATAAAAGCATTTGGTCCGGCTAAGGATGCTCCGGAGCGGGCGGACGAAATAATTGATGCCACCGGTAAGTATGTTTTGCCCTGTTGGTGCGATTCGCATACGCATATTGTTTATGCCGGTTCGCGCGAAAGCGAATTTGCCGATAAAATAAACGGACTGACTTATGAGGAAATAGCTGCCCGCGGTGGCGGCATTTTAAATTCGGCCAAGCGGTTAAACGAAACAAGCGAAGAAGAATTATTCGACAGCGCCCTTCAGCGGCTGGAAGAAATGCGTGCTTTCGGCACCGGTGCAGTGGAAATAAAAAGCGGTTACGGTTTGAGCTGCGAAGGCGAATTAAAAATGCTTCGGGTAATTCGAAAGCTGAAAGAAAAATCTCCGCTTACCATCAAAGCCACTTTTTTGGGGGCCCATGCTTATCCTTCTTTATTTCAAACAAATCATGAAGGTTATCTGAAACTGCTGATAGACGAATTACTTCCGAAAATTTCAGCCGAAGGGCTGGCCGATTTTATAGATGTGTTTTGCGAGGTAAATTATTTCAGTGCGGCCGAAACCGACAGAATACTCGAGGCAGGAGCAAAGCATGGTTTAAAACCCAAGGTTCACATCAACCAGTTCAATGTTATTGGCGGGGTGCAGGTGAGTGTAAAGCATCAGGCTTTGAGTGTTGACCATATGGAGCATCTGGCTGATGAAGATATTTCGGCTCTTCAACATTCTGCCACTATGCCGGTGGCCTTGCCGGGCTGTTCGTTGTTTTTAAAAATACCTTATACCCCGGCTCGCAGAATGATAGATGCCGGTATGCCGCTGGCACTGGCTACCGACTACAATCCCGGCTCAGCCCCCAGCGGAAATATGAACCTGGTGAATGCACTGGCCTGTATAAACATGAACATGACATCCGAAGAAGTAATCAATGCGTCTACCCTTAACGGGGCCTATGCTATGGAGGTTGAACAGGAACTCGGCTCCATTACCCCGGGTAAAAAGGCTAACCTGATGCTCACCAAACCGGTTTCATCGCTGGCTATGCTGCCTTATTCGTTCGGCAGTAATTTGATTGAAAGGGTCATAATAGGCTAATGTTCATTTTTGTTCTATTTCATTTGCTGAACTGAATCCGATTTTATTATTTTTGCGCCACTAATTTTTATCATTAAACAATAATCCTTTTGGCCATAGTTCAACGCCCCTTCAGTCCGCGCTTCGGCAGAGCGCCTTTTAAAAAAGAAGCCGAACACAAAATCAACGAAAAAATAAGAGCAGTAGAAATCCGACTTGTTGGCGACAACATTACGCCCGGTATCTACAGCACTAAGCAAGGCATTGACATGGCTGTTGAACTCGGACTTGATTTAGTAGAGATTTCTCCCAATGCCGTTCCACCGGTTTGTAAGATTGTGGACTACAATAAATTTCTTTACGAAAAAAAGAGAAAGGAAAAAGAAATAAAGGCACATGCCAAGAAAGTGGAAGTGAAAGAAATCCGCTTTACCCCTAACACCGATGAGCATGATGTGGAGTTTAAAGCAAAACATGCCGAAAACTTTTTGAAAGACGGAAACAAGGTAAGGACCTTTGTAATGTTTAAAGGCCGTGCCATTGTTTTTAAAGAACGCGGAGAACTGTTGCTGCTGCAATTTGCCGACCGCTTAAAAGATTTTGCCACTGTAGAACAACTGCCGGCACTGGAAGGAAAGAAAATGTTTATGACACTTGCACCTAAGGGCAAGAAGAAATAAATAAGCTCGCTGCACGGGTTGTTTACCAACTTACCCTGCCTTTTATATCCTGCTATTAAATTTTTGAATTAAAATAAACACTTCCGAAGCTTTAAACACTTCGGAAGTGCTGTTTTACAGATGGTCAACCGTTATTTTGTAATGTGCCGTTACGGCACCGGTGTTGCGCACGTTTAAAAACTTTCCATCGCTAAAGCCGGTATTGGTGCTGAAATCAGCGGGGGTAATGGCAACTGTGCCTACGGGCACTTCATAAATTGGGCCTATAGGCGCACCGCCACTGGTATCGGAGGCAAAAAACTGCAAAGGCCAACCGGTAATGTCAATAGTTAACATCGAAGCGGGTGTGGGGTTTACACCGCTGGTGACAATACCCTTTGTTTCGCCTGCCGCCACATTGCCTTCGCGTATTACACTGCCGCTGGTGCCGCTGCTGGTGTTGTAAATAATATAGTCGTTATACTTAGCGGCCGAGCGGGTGCGCCAGTAGCTTTTACCGGCTTCGCAAAGCTCTTTTTCAAGCAGGGCATAAAGGTCATTGCCTGCTTTTACACGGTCTTCCTGTGCAATATCGCGGCTGCCGGTTTCAATACGCTGATGCTGTATGCCGCTAACAAAAGTGCTGCACATGGTTTGCAGCTCGGTATTGTCGGCAGCCAGAAATCCTTTGGCGGCAAGCGGTGCGGCATAAGTAGTTGCCAGACCGTGCGCTACTAGGGCGGCTTTAAGTAATTCGGCATCGGTAAATTTATCGAGGCCTTTAAAACCGAAACGGCCGTATTCGGTGCTGCCTTCGCCAAAAGCACGGGCTACAGCCGAGCGCAGGTCTTTCATTTTTTCCATCAGCAGGTCGGCATCGGTTGCTTTTTCTTCGGTAGCCTCTTCCTGCTCGCCCAGTTCCACATCATCACCGGGCAGGGCGGCAAAGGCCAGGGTTTGGGTGTTCAGGTCATCTACCCAGGTGGCAGTAATACCTCTGGTTAACAGTTCTACATTATCGCGCTGGGCAAATGCGATTTTTTCGAACGAAATTTCTACTAAGCGGGCATCCGAAAACTTGTAATTACGAACGGGAGCAATAAAAGTAGTCATGGCTTTTTGGTTTTGTTTATGTAAAGAAACAGCGCGCTTTTCTTTTTACTTAAATCTAAAACGGTTTAACAAAAAAACTTTTCGGTTTGCGACAACGGGTGTCGGAATTACGACAGCCGTTGTCGGATTTACGACAGCCGTTGTCGGATTTACGACAGCCGTTGTCGGATTTACGACAGCCGTTGTCGGATTTACGACAGTCGTTGGCAGATTTACGACAACCGTTGGCAGAAATTAGTCTTTCTACTACCGATACGAACCTTCCGCCTTTGGATTTATGGCTTTCTATAGTAGATTTATGTCATTCCAAAGTGGATTTGCCCCTTTTAAGTTAAAAGTTAACCTAAAAAACATTCATTATGGCTAAAAATACACACACAAAAAACACGGGTAAAATTAACCGGCAACCGGGGGCTGTTAATTACGCCTACAAACCGCATCTGATAGGTGCGGTTATTAAAGAAATTATTGAAAGGAAAGCACTCGACCCCCAGCAGGTAGCTGACCAAATGGGCATTACCCTGCGCTCTTTAGTGCGATGGTACGAAAGGAAATATCTTTTTGTTGAACAGATGTATGACATTAGCGAAGTGTTGCAGGAAAACCTGTTTTTAGAATATCACCCGAATGTGCCGCCACCGCCCGACCCCAGCGAGGAAATAAAAAAAGACAATGTCTTATTAAAAACCGAAGTAGAACGCCTGACCAACGAAAACGGCATAAAGCAAAACCGGATAACCAAACTGGAAGGGCAGAAAGAATTACTGGATGAACAGGTTGCCGAGTTTATGAGGAGGAAGGGGTAGTGCAGCATAACAAAGCTGCTATTGCTTTGAGCGTTGGTAGCACTCATGGTTTAAAAAAATTATATTTATCACGTAACCCATAACCCCATACCCGTGCGCAAATACTTAACGCAAACTACTTTACTGCTTTTCGTAATGCTTATTTCTTCTTGCAACTTGGGCAAGTATTATGAAGTTACAGCAACGTTTGACAGGGTGGATGGTTTGTATGAAAATGCGCGAGTTATGATTTCGGGTTTACAGATTGGGTACGTAAAAAAAATAGAACCGGTTCAGAATAAATTTAACGTGACTATTTGTATAGAGAAGAAAAATAAAATTTCTGACCAAGCCATATTTGTAATGCAAAATGCCGATAGGCTCGGCACAAAACAGATTGTAGTGGAACACGCAGAAGGTTCAGCTAACTATCTGAAAGGTGGCGAAATAACCAAAGGAGTTTATGTCGCTGAACCTGTTGACACCACTTCGGGCATTGATAGTTTAGTGCAGAAAATTGTGAAGCCGATTTTAGATAGTTTAGGTTATGATGTTGTGCCAAAGAAGAAGAGATAGAAAACAATAACCTTTTAAAAACCAACACCTATGTATGATTACAGCCTAACCAGGAGCCTTGTGTTAATATTTGCTACCCCTGCCGGTGCGCTAGTTGCTTATCTTTTAGCAAAAAAAATGCCGGTGAAAATTTCGGCAAAGTTTACCGGTGGTTTTATTATTATCATGCTTGTTTTGAGCTTAGCATTTTTAGCGCGTGAATTTTATTACCGGTATACACAGCCGGAGATAATTGAGATATTTCGTTACAAGATAAATGTAGCTGCTTCTTTAGCGGTAATGGCATCACTTTACGAAATTTATACATCGAAATATGTAACCCGTACTCGTAAAGAATCGTGGACAATTGCACTCATATTATTAAATGTACTTGCTGTGTTGTATTATTTATTTACGGCCAGAAAAAATATAACACGGGTAGAAGAAGATAAGTTATAAATAACATCAAAACAATAACCGGATGAAAAAATTGTGTCCCGACAGGTTCTCTCAAAGTGAAGCGCAAGCATGGCGAGGAACCTGTCGCGCGCAACAGAAGAAGAAATAGTAAACAATAAACCATTAAACTCGAACACTTATGTATGATTATAGTCTAACTAAGATTCTAGTATTAGCACTTGCTTCCCCTGCCGGTGCATTAGTTGCTTATCTTTTAGCAAAATTTTTACCTAATAGTTTTTCACCAAAACTTACCGGTGGCTTTCTTATTGCTATGCTTGTTTTGAGCTTTGCAACATTAGCTCCTGAAATTTATTACCGGCACACGCAGCCTGAATTAATTGAGACATTCCGTTATTTAACGCAAGCCGCTATTTCCTTAGCTGTTATGGCATCGCTTTACGAAATTTATTCTTCGGAATATGTAACCGGTTCAGGTAAAATATCATGGACATTTGCTATCGTATTATTGAGTGTCCTTGCTATGCTGTATTATTTGTTTACAGCCAGAAAAAATATAACACGGGTAGAAGAAGATAAGTTATAAATAACCTCAAAACAATAACCGGATGAAAAAGTATTTAGACATAATCAAACCTGTTCTCGGAATTTTTTGTTTCATGTTTACTTTTATAATTCTTGCAGACAAAATAATAGGTGAGGATATTGCCCATATGTTGGGCAGTCCGGTTTTCTATGTTTCACTCCTTATAACATCATTTCTTATTTATTACTTCAACAAGAAAAAGGCTAACGAAGAGAAGTAAATGTATTGCCCAACAGCAGTTTTAATACACAGACACTAACTTTTTATTAAACCATGAAACTATATCCTTACCTAATCATCGTTGTAGCCTTAGTTTGTTTCGGCTATTTAGCCTACCTGGACTGGCAGACCAGACCAAACCTGGTAGTTTTATTTGGTCTGTTAACCTGCGTTATTTTATACCGGGCTATAAAAAATTTAAAATCGTAAACGCTATGCTACGCAACTTTATTATGCTGCTCACCGCAGTGCTCGTATTTTCTTCCTGCACTACTATTAAATTTGAAACCCCGCAACCTAAAGATGTGGAAGCCTTAATAGAATTTCCTGCTGATGTAACCGGAACGTATATGGATGCCGATAATGTAGCGTTATCGGTTACTAAAACTTCTTTCAAATACGGCAATAAAAAATCGCCTGTTTATTTAAGTAAAACGCTTTCGCCTGGTCAAACCGTTTTGAAAAAGTATAACGATGACTATGTTGTAAGTATAAAAGATAAAAGCGCGTGGGAGGTATTTACTTTTACATATAATGATAAGGGTTTAAAGGCTTACTATATGGATGTAGAGGATAGCACTATCAACGAAACAGTGGCTAAAGTAAAAGCGGTAGTTCCGCTTAAAGAGGTAAAGGATACTGAAGGCAAATTAGATTATTACACAGCAAATCCTTCAAAAGCGGAATTCGATAAATTACTAAAGGGGAAAGTGTTTTCTAAAGTAATAGTGTTCAGGAAGGTTAAATAGCTAGTAACTTTTTCATATCTTCATACCATGATTCGCATTTTAAATACTACGGCTTATTATTACAGCTACAAGCAAAGTAAGGTGCTTAATATTTTAAAGTAAGGTAAAAGTATTCTGCAAATTCAGCCCTGTCAATTACTTTATGAGTTGGATTAAAGCAGAAATAGTTATCGGTTCTTCCAAAGTTCATTATTGGATTAATAGTAAAATAAACGATGTTGCTTTAGTAGCAGTTTGCGGCATGCTAAGTAATGCCGATGATTACAAAAGTGCTTACGACAAAACACCAATACCGGCTATAATAATTGAATCCTGCTTTTACGATCAACATCTTGATTTAACATTTAACGGGCAAGTAGAAAGGGTAAGTCGTCTTATTAATAGTCTGCATCTCAAAAAATGTATTTTAATCGGACACTCTGTAGGTGGGGCGGTTGCCACTATGGTGGCAACTGTAAACAAGACGGTGCAAACACTTATTATTATAGATTACATACCGGTTTATCCTAAAGCGGATGAAAACTGGAAAACTATGGCGATAAAGCATCATCCGAAACTTACTGATGTAGTAAATCGGTTTGTGCGTAGTAATGCAAAAGTTGA